>CALEOQ010000249.1 GCA_937910255.1 uncultured Caulobacteraceae bacterium
CTGTCACATCTTCCTCTAGCGTGCGCTGTCGTGGTCTCTTGTATTGTAGTTCTTTGTTTCGTCTGTTTTTTTTTTTCAAGCAGAAGACGGCATACGAGATTACGACGTGACTGGAGTTCAGACGTGTGCTCTTCCGATCTCTGGAAGTCCTCTGCCTGATGGACTCCGTAACCCGCTTCGCCATGGCTCAGCGCGAGATCGGCCTGGCCGCCGGCGAGCCGCCGACCACCAAGGGCTACACCCCCACGGTCTTCACCGAACTGCCCAAGCTGCTGGAGCGGGCCGGTCCCGGACCCATCCGGCCTGACGGCACACGGGCTGGACCGATCACCGGGCTCTTCACCGTGCTGGTGGACGGGGACGATCACAACGAACCGATCGCTGACGCCGTGCGCGGGATCCTGGACGGTCACATCGTCATGGAGCGGGCGATCGCCGAGCGCGGCCGCTTCCCGGCCATCAATGTGCTGAAGTCCATCAGCCGGACCATGCCCGGTTGTCACCAGCCGCACGAACGGCAGATCGTCACCACCGCCCGCCAGACCCTGTCGGCCTACGCCAATATGGAAGAACTGATCCGCATCGGCGCCTATCGGCCGGGCTCCGATCCGCAGGTGGACATGGCCATCGCCCTTAATCCGGCGCTCGAGGCCTTCCTTGGCCAGGACAAGGACGACACCACCAGCCTCGATGACTCCTTCGCGGCCCTGGCCCACATTCTGGAAGGCGCCGCCGCATGAGTTGGGCCCAGTCCCTCGTCAAGCTCTCCACCTATGAGGTCGAGGTGCTGCAAAAGCGGATGGGCGAGATCGCCCAGCGCCGCCGTGACGCCGAGATGCGCCTCCTGATGCTGGAGGCTGAGGGCGAGGCCGAGGCCGCCAACGCCCGCGCCAGCGCCGAGGCCGGCATGTATCTGATCGGCTTTCAGGAGGGCCTGCGCGCCCGCCGGACCGTGATCCTGGCCGAACTGGCCGATCTGACCATGGAGGAGCAGGGCGCCCGCGACGCGCTCAACGGCGCCTTCGAAGAGCAGAAGAAGTACGAGCAGGTGGCCGAGGATATCCGGCTCACCCGTCTGCGCGAGCTGGCCCGCCGCGACGCCGCGGTGATGGACGAGATGGGCCTGCGCCGGGCCGCAGGCGGCCGGTGATCCTGCCGACGTCCCTCTATGGCTTCAGCCGGCGGGGCTTTCTGGGCTCGGCGCTGGCGCTTGGCGCCTGCCAGCCGGCGGCCCAGTCGCAGACGCCGGTCACCGCCCTGCCGCCACTGAAATCCGTCGCCCCCTTTCCCGTCGGGACCGCAGTCCAGGCGGCCCATCTGAACGACCCGGCGCTCGCACGCCTCATCGCCGCCCAGGCGTCCCAGCTCACGCCCGAGTGGGAGATGAAGATGGAATACATCGTCCGCGACGACGGGACCTTCCGCTTCGAGGCGCCGGACGCCATCGCCGCCTTCGCGCGCGACAACGGCCTGGGGCTCTTTGGCCACACCCTGGTCTGGTACGCCCAGAGCTCTCCAGCCTTCGAGCGGCTGGACGAGGGCCGGGTGAGCTTCGCCCAGGCCTACCGCAACTATATCCACGCCGTGGTCGGCCGCTATCGTGGCCAGGCTGTCGGCTGGGACGTGGTCAATGAGGCCGTGGCCGAGGATGGCGAGGGCTGGCGCGACAGCCTCTGGAGCCAGCGGCTGGGCGCCTTCGACCACATGGTGCTGGCCTTCCAGAACGCCCGCGAGGCTGACCCGAACGCCCAGCTCTTCCTGAACGACTACAATCTCGAACTTCTGCCGAAAAAGCGCGCCACCTTCCTGCGGCTGGTGGAGCGGCTGCTGGCGGCCGGCGCGCCCATCGACGGCGTCGGGACCCAGACCCACGTGGCCGCCGACCAGGCGCCGGGCGAGATCACGCGCACGGTGGCCGAGCTGGCCCAGTTCGGCCTGCTGGTGCACGTCTCGGAGTTCGATGTGTCGATCAGCCGGGCCCAGGGCCTGATCGCCAACCGCGCCGATCTGGAGCGCCGCCAGGCCGCACTCTACGCCGAGGCCGCCCAGGCCTTCATGGCCCTGCCGGCGCAGCAGCGCTTCGCCTTCAGCTTCTGGGGCCTGCGCGACAGCGAGTCCTGGCTGAAGCGCGAGGACGCCAGCGACACGCCCCTGCCGTTCACGGCATCGGGAGAACCGAAGCTGGCGGCGGCGGCCTGGACGCAGCAGATCGGCCGCTGATCCGAGGCCTGCCGGGCCTCCTACATGCCAGGTTGGGGCGGACGCGGCGGGTTGGTGCGGGCCGGGGCGGCGCGCTCGGCGTCGGACTGCTGGCGCAGCACGTGCAGGTCATCGCTCAGGCGGAAGATGGCCACATAGAACTCACAGAACGAGCGCCACAGCAGCACCAGGGCGCCCATCACCAGCAGTCCGGCCACCAGCACCGGAATGGCGAGCATCAGGCCCATCAGGCTTTCTTCGCGCAGGGCCACGCCCACGGCCGCGCCGATCGTCCCGAAGGCCCCCAGGGCGATGACGCCCAGACCGGCCCAATAGATCAGGTGGATGACCGTATTGGTCATCAGCCGGTCGAAGGTGAGGAGGTCCCAGAACAGGGACGCGCCGGCGCCGCGCTTCGATCGGGATTTGCTGGCCATTCGAATTCCACGCTTAAGGGGCCCACGCTGGCCCGCGCGGCAAATCGCTAGCAGCGCAAGGCCCCGGGGGCAACTTGCGAAAAGTCGGAGCTTGGCTTTGGGTTCCCTGCCCGGTTCTGGGGCGGCGCCATGCCTCAGGCGGTCCAAGACGGCTATGGCGCTGAGATGCGGGGCGAAAGGCACACAGCGGATTCAGGACAGGGCGTCACAAAAGCGTTCAGGCCAAGCCCTAGGTTCTGAGTGTTCCAGGCGTGTGCGGAGCCGAAAGCATGGCCAGGCGAATTCCCCGACTCGAATCCATCGAGGCCTTTATCGAGGCGGCCCGGTCGCCGAATTTTCGGATGGCCGCAGAGCGCTGCGCCATCTCGCCGGCCGCCTTTTCCCGCCGTATTCAAGCCTTCACGGCCTTTGCCGGCTGTGAGCTTTTCGAGCGAACCGCCCAGGGCATGCGGCTGACGGAGGCCGGGCGGGCCTGTCAGGCGGCGCTTGAGCCGACCTATCTGGAGCTGCGCCGCAGCGCGCTCGAAATCGGTTTGTTGGCCAAGCCGGCTCAGGTGACGATCTCGCTGTCCCATTCCCTGGCGGTGGGCTGGCTGATCCCGCGGCTCGATCGCCTTAGGGCGCGCCACCCACAGATTGATGTGGTGATCCGCACCGAACGCACCGCCGCCGTCATCCGGGCTGGCGACGCCGACCTCGGAGTCTGCGCAAATGACGTCGATGTCAGCGGCCTGGTCGCCGAGCACTTCCTGGACATGCACATCTTCCCTGTCGCCGCGCCCGCCATCGGCGCGGCGTACCGGGCCGGCGCGGGCCTGGAGCGGCTGCGCCTGCTGGCCGTGGTGCAGCACCCCGACGTCTGGGATTGGTGGTCGCGGGAGGTGGGGCGACCCATGCCGGGCCTGCGGGCGGCCCAGACCTTTGACGTCCTGCAGGCGATGTATGAGGCCGCGGTGGCCGGGCATGGCGTGGCCGCGGCCTCTCACGTGACGGTTCAACCGCACCTGGTCTCTGGACGCCTGGTCGAGCTGGGCTTGCCGGCCGCCCGCTTCCCGGGGTGCTACAATCTGGCGGCCACGGCGCGCCGGCTGCAATCGCCGCCCGTGCGCGCCGTCTGGGCCTGGATGCGGGATGACGCCGCCGCCGACCCGACGCCCAGTCCGGAACTTCGCTCGGCCGCCTGAGAACGTCACTCGGGCGCCAGCGCCGCTCTGACCAGATCGCCGAGCCGGTAGCCGGCCACCGCCACCCGCCGCGCCGAAATCTCGCGCACCTGAACCCAGTAGGCCTCCGGCACGCGGGGGGCGTCGCTGAGGGTTGAGCCGGCCCTCAGCGCTGGCCCATAGGCGACGTTGCGGGCGATGGGCAGGCTCTCGTTTGACAACCAGGCGGGAAAGTCCCTGGCGGCGGCGGGGGCCACGGTCTCGGCCAGCTGCGCCCGGGGATAGATCTGCGCCAACTCGACCGCCCGGGCGTTAACGCTCTCGATGTCGCCCTGTCGATGAACGGCGTCGTCCCACAGCCAGTGCAGATTGGTGACCCGCCCCGTAAGCGGGTCGCGCACATACTGGAAGCCGCCGCTTCGATCGCCCTCCGGGAAGGCCTCGGAGAACCACTGCGCGGCATGCAAGGGCTGGTGAGCGTCGCCGCCGATGTGCAGCACCCAGCACAGGGCCTGGGCGCGTTCGGCCGGCGTGGCCGCTGGATCGGCCAGGACCCGGTAGTTGAGGGCGAAGGCCTCCGTCGCCGCGCCATGGACGGGCTGCCCGCCTGCGTCCGGCCCCTGCGGTGTCAGGCTGGCGTGCCAGGCTGGCCGATCCTGGGCTGTACGCCGGATGTCATCGGGCCAGCGGGCGCACTCCAGAAACATGCGCCGGACGCGCTCGCGCCCTTCGGCCCGGTCGATGGCCACCTCGAAGGGACCGCGGTCGGGATGGGCGTCCAACAACTCGCCCAAGGGGCCGATCAGCTCGGGCGCCTCGCGCTCCATCTGGTCGAAGGCGATGGCGGCGGTGACCATGTGGGCCGGGCGGGTCCACGCGCTGGCCGGACCGGCGGTGATCAGCAGCGCTGCGACGGCGATAAGCTGGGCGCGCATCAGAACCGCGCCGCCGCGCGCAGGAAGTATTCGCGGCCGTTGAAGCCGACGGGATCGGCTTCGCTATAGGGCCGTCCCGTCGTGTCGCCGGCCAGGCGTGCGGGATACTCGTCCGTGGCGTTGAGCACGCCGAAGGTGAGGGTGAGCACGTCGTTTGGCGCATAGCTCACCGAGATGTCCGCCGTCGTCGCGCCATCCAGCACCTGGTCGCCCACCGCGGTGGGCGTGCGATAGGCGCCGAAGTCGGCGAGGTCGAGGGCCAACGTCCAGGCCCCCCAGCCGGCCTCGGCGTTCGCCAACGCCTTGCTGCGCGGCTGGGCGTCAGCGAGCACGCCGATGGAGGCCGAGCCCAGCAGGGCGATCTGCGGCAGGACCGGGTTCACCTGCAGGGCGTCGACATCGGTGTCGAACATGCCGTAGCCCAGCGTCAGGGCGAACCGTCCGTCGGTCCCAAACCGGCCGCGCCAGGCGGCTGTGATCTCGTAGCCCTCGCTGACCGTATCGGCCGCGTTGGTGAAGAAGCGCGCCACCGAGGCGTTGGTGATGCCGTTGGCCAGAAGGATGGCGCTGACCTGGGGCCCTTGGATATTCTCCGAGAGCGCGATCCGGTCTTCGATCTCGATGCGGTAGGCGTCGAGGCTGAGGCTCAGCCCCGCCGCCGGCGTCAGGACAAGCCCGGCGGCGTAGTTGACCGAGGTCTCCGGCCGCAGCGGGCTCGCGCCGAGCGCCAGGGACACCGGATCGGTCACCGCGAAGTTGCCGACGTTGGAGATCTGGCCGGTGGGTAGAAGCTGGCTTGTGACGGTGGAGAAGTACTGCTGCTGAAGCGAGGGCGCCCGGAAGCCCGTCGAGGCGCTGGCCCGGAAGGCCACCAACGGCACGGGGCGCCAGAAGAGAGACGCCTTGCCGGTCGTCTCCTGGCCGAAATCCGAATAGTCCTCGAAGCGTGCGGCGAGACCCAGGTCGAGGCCGTCCACAAGGGCGATTTCCGTGTCCACAAAGGCGCTGTAGGCGGTCCGGGAGACGTTCACCGGGACCGGCGGATTAAAGCCGGGAAAGCCCTGGGCGCCGGCGAGGGTGCGCGAGGCCACGTCGCCGGCGACGAGCTCGTAGGCTTCCCGGCGATGTTCCAGGCCCGCTGAGACGTGGGCGCCGGCGGCCAGGGCGAAGTCCCTGCCGAGGGTCAGGTTGACGAGGTTCTGGGAATAGCGCGCCCCGCCACCATCGAACTCGGTCGGGCTGGCGGCGCCAAGGGAGGTGTTGACCGAGTTGGCGACCGAATAGTCGGCGCGGCTGTAGCCATAGGTGTCCGACAGGTCCAGGTCCCAGCCGCCGACCTGGCCCCGGACGCCGATCGCGGCGCCCACATCGGTCAGGTCCAGATCGACCACCGGCAGGAAGCCCTGCGGATAGAAGTTGGGCGCGACGCTCGGCGCGCGAAACAGCGGACTCATCGCCGAGGCCCGCTGGCCCGCCGTCAGGAAGCCATAGGCCCGATAGCCGCCGGCGATCGCGATTTCGGCGTTGGCGACCATCTGGATGTCCGTGGTGTCCGGATCGCCCAGGGTCGAGGTCACACGGCCGAAGCGGGGATCGATCTCCGCGGCGTTGGTGGCGCCTCGGTCACGCACCTCGCCCGCCACGGTCAGGAAGCCGTCCTGACCCAGGGCGAAGCCCTTGCGGCCGGCCATGATGATGGTCTCACCCTCGCCATCGTCGGCCACGCCGGCCTGAATCTGGGCGAGGCCGCCGCGGGCCTCGGCCTTCAGCACGATATTGATCACCCCGGCGATGGCGTCGGAACCGTACTGGGCCGCCGCGCCGTCGCGCAGCACCTCGATCCGTTCGACCGCGGCGATCGGGATCATGTTGTAGTCCACCGGCACCGTGCCCCGGCCAACTCCGTTGTTGAAGTTGATCGAGGCGCTGGCATGGCGGCGATGGCCGTCGATCAACACCAGCACCTGGTCGGGGCCGAGGCCGCGCAGGGTGGCCGGGCGCGCGCCCACGGAGGAGGGCGAGGACGAGGCCCGCGGATAGTTGAAGCTGGGCGAGAGGAAGGCCAGCACCTTGGTCAGGTCGTTGAAGCCGCGCGCCGCCAGCGCCTCACCGGTCCACACGTCCACCGGCGCCGGTGAATCGGTCACCAGCCGCGGCGCGCCGCGGGAGCCGACCACCACCAGCGTGCTGACCTCCCCGGTCTCTTGCCCCACGGCTTCCTGCGCCGCCGCCGGCGTCGCCAGGGTGGCTAAGGCCACCCCCATCATCCAAGTCTTCCGCATCGCCCGCTCTCCCCGAAACAAAGCCCGGGCGGGTTATCGGCGGCGGCGGCGGGAGGGTCGAACGCAAAGGCGGCAATGGCCGTTGCGTGCGGCGCAACACGGTCCGAAGTCTTCCCAAAGAGGACTCGCCTCAGATGGTGCCCAGGGTTTTCAGGCGGGCGCGGGGGTGGACCTCGTTCTGGCTCATCACCGGGGTCTGGCCGCGGAAGCGTTCGATGATCGAGCGGACATAGGGCCGGATGGCCGGGCTGGTCAGCAGCACCGGTGACTCGCCAGACAGGGCGGCGCGTTCGAACACCTCGCGGACGCCGCGGATGAAGTCCTGAAGGCGGGAGGGCGCCAGGGCCAGTTGCTTCTCTTCGCCTGGGCCGATCAGGGCGTCGCTGAAGGCGTTTTCCCATTCCGGGGACAGGGTGACGATGGGCAGGGCGCCGTCGTCGCCGCGATAGGCGTAGGACAGCTGGCGGGCCAACCGGCCGCGCACCTGCTCCACCAGCATGGCCACCGAGTTGGTGTGCGGGGCGGCCTCGCCGATGCCCTCCAGGATGGCCGGCAGGTCGCGGATGGAGACCCGCTCGCGCAGCAGGGCCTGCAGCACCCGCTGAACCGTCGTGGCGGTGACCGTGGCGGGAATCAGGTCGTCCACCAGCTTCTTCTGTTCGGCCGGCAGGTCCTTCAACAGCTTCTGCACCTCGGCGTAGGACAGGAGCTCGGCCATGTTGTCCTTGAGGATCTCGGTCAGGTGGGTGGTCAGCACCGTGGCCGGGTCGACGATGGTGTAGCCGCGGAAGGTGGCCTCCTCGCGCAGGCCGTCATCGATCCAGGTGGCGGGCAGGCCGAAGGCCGGCTCGCGCATGTGCTCGCCGGGGATTTCCACCTGGCCGCCGCGGGGGTCCATGGCCATCAGCGAGCCCAGGCGCACCTCGCCCTCGCCGGCCTCCAGCTCCTTGATGCGGATGCAATAGCCCTGGGAGGGCAGGCGCATATTGTCGAGGATGCGGACCGACGGCATGACGAAGCCGTACTCGGCCGCCAGGGTCCGGCGCAGGGCGCGGATCTGGTCGGTGAGGCGGCGGCCCTCCAGATCGTTGATCAGGGGCAGCAGGCCGTAACCCAGCTCGATCTTGATCTCATCAATGGCCAGGGTGTCGCTGATCGGCTCTTCCTGGGGCTCGGCCGGCTGCTCCATCACCGGCTGAGGCTCCGGCTCCAGGGATTTCCGGCCTCGGTAGTAGGCGAGCGCGCCAGCCCCGATGGCCACGGCGGCGAAGGGCAGGACCGGCATGCCCGGGATCACCGCCAGCACGCCCGATGAGGCGGCCACCATGCCGAGACCCACCGGGTTCATGGCCAGCTGGGCCACCAGGGCCTTGTCGGCCGAGCCTTCCACACCGGCCTTGGACACCAGGAAGCCGGCGGCGATGGAGATGATCAGGGCCGGGATCTGGCTGACCAGGCCATCGCCGATGGTCATGATCGTATAGGAGGCGGCCGCCTGGCCGATGGGCAGGCTGTGCTGCAGAACGCCGATCAGGATGCCGCCCAGGATGTTGACGGCCACGATGATCAGGCCGGCGATGGCGTCGCCGCGGACGAATTTCGAGGCGCCGTCCATGGCCCCGAAGAAGGTGGATTCCTGCTCCAGCTCCTTGCGTCGGCGCTTGGCCTCGACCTCGTCGATCATGCCGGCCGAGAGGTCGGCGTCGATGGCCATCTGCTTGCCGGGCATGGCGTCGAGGGTGAAACGGGCCGCGACCTCGGCGATCCGGCCAGAGCCCTTGCTGATGACCACGAAGTTCACGATCACCAGGATCATGAAGACGATCACCCCGATGACGAAGTTGCCCCCCATCATCAGATTGCCGAAGCCCTCGATGATCTTGCCGGCGCCCTCGGTGCCCTCATGGCCGTGGCCGAGGATCAGGCGGGTGGAGCCGATGTTCAGCCCCAGGCGATAGAGGGTGGTGACCAGCAGCACGGTCGGAAAGGCGCTGAACTCCAGCGGCTTCTTGATCAGCAGCGAGGTCATCAGGATCAGGACCGAGCTGGTGATCGACAGCACCAGCAGGGCGTCGAGCAGCATCGCCGGGATCGGCAGGATGAGCAGGACGATGATGCTCACGGCCCCGATGGCCAGGGCCACTTCCCCACGGGCCAGCCAGCCCAGCATGTCGCGGGCGGTGGGCGCTGGGATGCGGGCGCCTGGAATATCGGCCATCAGCGGTTCTCTTTACTCAGACGCGCGACTTAGGCGGCGTTGGCGCTGGCGCCCTGGGGGGCGGGAACGGCGACGCCGGCCTCGGTGTATTCCTTGAGCTTGTTGCGCAGGGTCCGGATCGAGATGCCCAGGATGTTGGCCGCATGGGTCCGGTTGCCGGCGCAGTGTTCCAGGGTGTCGAGGATCAGCTGCTGCTCCATCTCGGCCACAGTCTGGCCGACAAAGCTGCGCTGGGCGGCCTCGGCGGCGAAGCTGGCGGCCTGGGCGGTGCGGGCGCCGATATCGGCCGGCGCCAGGGGCTGACCATCGGGCAGGCGCACGGCCTCCTCGGTGATCTCGTCGCTCACCGAGAGCAGGACCGCGCGATGAATGGCGTTTTCCAACTCACGGACATTGCCCGGCCAGCGATGGGCCACCAGGCGCCGACGGGCCTCGTCCGACAGGGGCTTTTCGGCCATGCCGTTGGCGGCGGCGTACTTCTTGGCGAAGAACTCGGCCAGGACCAGGATGTCGCCGGGCCGTTCGCGCAGGGCCGGCAGGCGCAGATTGACCACGTTCAGGCGGTAGAGCAGGTCTTCGCGGAAGGTCCCGTCCTTGACCGCCTGGGCCAGGTCGCGGTTGGAGGTGGCCAGGATGCGGATGTCCACGCGGACGGGCTTGGCGCCGCCGACCCGGTCGATCTCGCGCTCCTGAATGGCCCGCAGCAGCTTGGCCTGCAGGCGGGCGTCCATCTCCGAGATTTCGTCCAGCAGCAGGGTGCCGCCATTGGCCTCCTCGAACTTGCCGATGCGGCGGGCCAGCGCGCCGGTGAAGGCGCCCTTCTCGTGACCGAACAGTTCGCTTTCCAGCAGGTTCTCGGGGATGGCGGCGCAGTTGACCGAGATGAACGGCTTGGTGGCCCGGCGGGACTTCTGGTGGACGTAGCGGGCGACCACCTCCTTACCCGAACCGCTTTCGCCGGTGATCAGGATGGAGGCGTCGGAGGTCGCCACCTGGTCGGCGAGCTTCAGCACGGCCTGCATGGCCGGATCGCTCACCACCATCGGGCGGTTGTCGTCGGCCACGGCGGCGAGAACCGCGGCGATCAGCTCGGCGTCCGGCGGCAGGGGAATGAACTCCTTGGCCCCGGCGCGGATCGCCGCGGCGGCCTTGGCCGGCTCGGCGCCGACCCCGCAGGCCACCACCGGCACCCGGATGCGCTCGGCCTCGTTGGCTGCGATCAGGGCGGCGATGTCGAGGTCATAGTCCACCAGCAGCAGGTCGGCCCCCTGGCCGGCCCGCAGGGCGTGGGTGGCCTGCGCGATGGTCTCCACATGGCTCACCTTGGCGCCGGCGCTCATCGCCATCTTCACCGCCGAGGAGAGCTGTCCGTCCAGTTTTCCGACGACCAGAAGCCGCATGTTCAAATCTCCTTACGCGCCAGGCCGCCCTAGGCCTGCGTGTCGCCGTCCTTGATGATTTCGGTCATGGTCACGCCCAGGCGTTCGTCGACGATGACGACCTCGCCCCGGGCCACCAGGCGGTTGTTCACATAGATGTCGATGGCCTCGCCGACCTTGCGGTCCAGCTCCAGCACGCTGCCCGAGGCCAGCTGCAGCAGCTGGGCGACGGACATCTGCGCCCGGCCAAGCACCGCCGAGATGCTGACGGGCACGTCGAAGACTGGCGCCAGATCGCTGGCCGCCTTTTCCTCAACCTCGTGCCCGAAGTCGGGCAGGGGCTGGTCGCCTGGCCCCAGCTCTTCGAGTTTCAGCTCATGGTCCGACATGACGTGGTCCTTTCTCCGGTCAGGCGTCGCCGCCGGGAATGAGGGGTTCGGCGTGCAGGCCCTCTGAGGCCAGGGCCGCATGCAGCGCCTCGGCCACTCTCTCGGCCGCCGCGGCGGGATCGAAGCGGGCGGCGCCGTCGCCGAAGTCGAGGCCGAAGGCCGCCGGCGCCGCGCCGGAATCGGTGCGCACCTGAATCTGGCCGGCGAAGCCGATGGACTGGGCCGCCTGGGCCAGCAGGGGCTCAAGGCCCTCGGCCAGGGCCGGCGAGACCGTCACCACAAGGCGCGGGACGCTCTCGATCTCCCGGGCCAGGGAGTCCAGCGCTGCCTGGAGCGGGGCGCGGGGAAAGGCGTCGAGGGCCGCATCCGCAATGGCCTGGCCGCAGGCCAGGGCCAGTTCGGCCGATCCCACCCGATGGTCGTGGGCCACCTCGGCCAGACGGGGCAGGGCCGCCTGGCAGGCCTGGGCCAGATGGGCCAGGGCCTGGGCCTGCTGGGCTTCCACCCGGGCCATGGCGGCGCGCTCGCCCTCGGCATAGGCCTGGGCGCGGATCGCTTCGACCTCTTCGAGAGGATAGATGCGCTTGGGCCGAGCCGAGGCCTGGGCCACGGCGCCGGCGTCGTCAAAGACGGTGTCGAAATCGAACTTGCGGGGGGTGGGGCTGGTCATCAGTAGATCAGCTCGTCATCGCCGCCGGCGCCGGCCAGCATGATCTCGCCCTTGGCGGCCAGGTCCTTGGCCACCTGGACCATCTTCATCTGGGCCTGATCGACGTCTTTCAGGCGGACAGGACCCATGCCCTCCATGTCCTCGCGCATGATCTTGGCCGCGCGTTCGGACATGTTGGAGAAGAACATTTCGCGCAGGGCGTCGGACGAGCCCTTGAGCGCCAGGCCGAGTTGATCCTTCTCGACGCCGCGCAGCAGGGTCTGGACCCCGCCGGGATCCAGCTTGGAGAGGTCTTCGAAGACGAACATCAGGGCGCGGATGCGCTCGGCGCTCTCGCGGTTGCGCTCCTCCAGCGCGGCCATGAAGCGCGACTCCGTCTGACGGTCGAAGGAGTTGAAGATGTCGGCCATCATCTCGTGGCTGTCGCGCTTGGAGGTGCGCGCCAGGTTGGACATGAACTCGGTCCGCAGGGTCTGTTCGATCTTGTCGAGAATCTCGCGCTGCACCGGCTCCATGCGCAGCATGCGGGTGACGCATTCCAGGGCGAAGTCCTCGGGCAGGGCGGCCAGGACCCGGGCGGCGTGCTCGCCCTTCACCTTCGACAGGATGACGGCGACGGTCTGCGGGTATTCGTTCTTCAGATAGTTGGCGAGGACGGCCTCGTTCACATTGCCGAGCTTGTCCCACATGGTGCGACCCGCCGGACCGCGGATCTCCTCCATCAGGGCCTCGACCTTGTCGGAGGGCAGGAAGGCCTGCAGCAGTTTCTGGGTCTGTTCGAACGAGCCCATGATGGTGCCGGCGCCGGACATGCCCGACACGAACTCCACCAGCAGGGTCTCCACCACATTGGCCGCCACGGTGCCGAGGCTGGCCATGGCCTGGGAGACTTCCTTGATCTCCTCCTCGTCCAGGTTCTGCCAGATGGTGGCGTGGTCCTCGCCGAGCGCCAGCAGGACCACGGCGGCCTTTTCCGGCCCGGTCAGCTGGGTCGCATCGGTTATGGACTTGTTCCGGCCGCCGCCACGCACCACGAGACTCATGCCGATTCGTGCAGCCAGCTACGCAGGATCGAGACTGACTGCTCCGGATGGGTTTCGACGAAATCGGCGACGCGCTTCACCGACGAGGCCTTCACCTGACCCTCGATGCGCGCGATGTCGATCTTCTGCTCCAGGGCGTCAGGACCCGGCAGAGCCAAAGGCTGGCCGGTTTCGGGATCGACCCCGACCACGGTCTGGCCATCGGGCGTGGTGGTGACCACACGGGTGATGGTCTGCATCGGCAGACCGCCGCCGCCTGCGCCGCCGCCGGCGTTCTTGAGCAGCGGGCGGACCACGAAGAAGACGATCAGGATGGCGACGATGGCCAGGATGGCGAGCTCGATGGCCCGCATGATGTCATTCTTGTCGAAGTCGGTCAGCGGATTGGACGCCTCGACCCCGCCCAGCTCAGCCGGCGCGTCGAAGGGCATGTTGACCACGGTCACCTGGTCGCCGCGTTCTTCATCATAGCCGACGGCGGTGCGGACCAGCTGCTCGATTCGCGCCATTTCCTCTTCGCTGCGGGCGGCGTACTCGCCGGGCGCGCCGTCCTCGCCCACCGGGCGGACGCCGTCGACGGCCACGGCCACCGACAGGCGCTGGACCTTGCCAGGCTCGTTGACCTCGGTGCGGACGGTCTTGGAGATTTCGTAGTTGGTGGTGGATTCCGTGCGGCCGCTGGCCGAGGCCAGGGCGCCGGCCTCGGCTCCGCCCAGGCCGCCGGGGATGTTGGCGTCGGCGGTGACCATGCCGTTGTTGTTGGCTTCGTTCTCGTTGGCGCTTTCCTCGACCGTCTGCTCGGAGCGCACCACCTGACCGTCGGGGTCATAGGTCTCTTCCTGCAGGGTCACCCGGGCCAGATCCAGTCCGGCGGTGACGTTCACCCGCGCCTTGCCGGGGCCGACGACGCTTTCCACCAGGGCCTTGACGGTCTTGGCGATGCGCTGCTCCACCTCGCTCTTTCGTCTGTCGGCCATTTCGCCCGCGAAGCTCTCGCCTCCGGCCGACAGGGTCTTGCCGTGCTGCTCGACGACGGTGTCCCGGGCCGGCGTCATGCGGGGCACCGCGCCC
>CALEOQ010000250.1 GCA_937910255.1 uncultured Caulobacteraceae bacterium
GCTGCACGTGTTGAACAGACCTATACACATTCTGTGCCGCGTTTCTGTGTTCTTGAGAATGGCACTATGTTTATTCTTGTGCAAGCAGGAGACGGCATACGAGAGTACGACGAGACTGGAGTTCAGACGGGTGCTCTTCCGATCTGGCCTCGATCATGGCCTCGGCCTGGTTCAGGCCCGGATCGCCCGCCAGGCCTTCCTTGATGGTCGCCGTGTCGGAATTGCCGCCGTTGCGCACGACGAAGTCGCAAAGCTCGTCGGGCGCTTCGGGCCAGCCGCAAGGCCGCTGCATGATCGGCTGCTTGGTGGTGTCGAGATTGTAGCCGCCCGTCAGGCCGCCGACCAATCCCCCGTTCACGGCGAATGAGGCGGCGTTGTTGAACATGTACTGGGGCTCGCCCAGCTGGTTCAGGACCGCATTGGTGTTGAAGCCGAGCTGTTTGATGACGCTGCGCTGCACCTCGACGATGCGCACCTTGAGCATCACCTGGTCCTTGCCGGCGATGGACAGCATGTTGAGCACCTGCTCGGGCT
Organism: uncultured Caulobacteraceae bacterium; assembly: GCA_937910255.1. Taxonomy (GTDB): domain Bacteria; phylum Pseudomonadota; class Alphaproteobacteria; order Caulobacterales; family Caulobacteraceae; genus Phenylobacterium. Next base: position 535 of record CALEOQ010000250.1, read on the forward strand.
CGGCCACCGCGGCGCGGGCGATCTGCAGGGCCTTGTCAGCGTCGGCCAGGCTCATCACCTCGCCCGACAGGATCAGGCTGTCGTTCATGGCGTCGACCCGCACCCGGGCGCCGGGCAGCAGGCGGTTGATGGTCTGGGCCACCGCGCCGGTGTCCTGATCGACCCGGATGTCGAGGGACAGGATCCGACGACCCGCGCCGTCGAAGAAGACCGCGTCGGTCTGGCCCGCCGCCACGCCGAGCACATAGATCCGCCGCGGCGAGCGCAGGACTGCGTCGGCCACCTCGGGATTGGTGACCAGGACGTCGCGGGCGTCCACCGGCAGCTCGATGATCGCCGACTTGCCCCGTGGCAGGGTCAGGGCCTGGGTGGCGCCGCCACCGGCCAGATCGACCCGGATGGTCGAGCCCTGGCCGGCGTAGGTCGGGGCCGAGCCGGCCAGGTTCTGGGCGCTGGTCGGCAGCGCGGTGAGCAGGCTGAGGCCCAGGACGGCCGCCATCAGGGAGGAAAGGCGCCTCATTGGACAGAAACCTCGGTCATCTCACCGTCGCGATAGATGCGCACGGTCTGGCGCTCGGCCTCGGCCATGCCCCCGCGGCCCACGGGTCCGCCGATGTCGGTATAGGCGCGCAGGGCCAGGATCATCTCGCCGGCCGCCTTGCCCCGCACCAGGACCTCGGCGTCGGCGGCGGGCGCCTCCAGGGTGGCGACGGCGCCGACCATGGTGTTGGAGTCTTCGGCAGGCTCTGTGGCCTGGTCGATGGCCAGGACCCGCAGATTGCGCATCAGGGTTTCGGTGATCAGGACGCCCTCGGCGTCCTCGCGGCTCTGCAGCACATCGACCCGGTCGCCAGGCAGGATGAAGCCGCCGCCCGCGGTTTCGGCCGAGACCGGCACCGAGACGGCCCGCATGCCGGGGCCGAGCACCACAGACATGTAGCCGCCCTCCCCGCCGCGGATGACCTTGCGGGTGGTGACGGGTTCGCCGGCGGCGATGGCTTCGCGGACGATCGCGCCCTCGAAGGCCTGGATCGGATTGTCGCCCATCAGGGTGGCGGCGGCCTGGCTGGCCTTCTCGGCCACCTTTTCGGCGCCGTCCTTGGGCGGGATGGCGGTCTTGCCGTCGGTGACGAAGGCGGGGTTGAGCGCTTCCACCGGCCAGGCCTGCCAGCCGAGCATGGTGGAGGTGATGCGGGTTCCGATGGCGAGGTCTTCCTTGGCCACCAGCACCTGGGCCATGGGGCGGGCTTCCGCCGGGGCGGCGACCTCAGACGGCTCGCCGGAAGTCATCATCCCGCGCACAATGAAGGCCAGCAGGATGGCGGCTACGGCGGCGGCGGCCAGAATGGCGATGCGGACGGCGCCCATGAACTTCCCGATACGCTCCCGCTGGCGGGGATGGGGCGGCGCGCCGGTTCCGGCGGACGACCGCGACTCAAAATCCTACTGCGGCCTTCTGGCGGCCTGATCCTTGTCGGGCGCCCATGGTTAACAGCGGCTAAAGGGGGGCGGCCGCAGCGAGCGCCTGGACCAGACTGCTGGCGGGAAAGGCCGCCAGGCCGCCGATGCAGATGGCCAGGCCATAGGGGACATTCTCTCCTGGCTCGGCCAGGCGGCTGAGCCAGGACGGGCCGGCCGACACATAGGGGCGAAGTCGGATCGAACGCATGGCCAGCAGCGTGACCGCAAGGACGCCGCCGGCCAGGGCCGTCGCCAGCAGGAAGGTCGCCGAGGCGGGCCAGCCGAGCCAGAGGGCCGTGGCGGCGAACACCTTGGCGTCGCCGCCGCCGATCCAGCCCAGGGCGAACATCGCCATGCCGGCGACCAGGGCGCCAAAGCCAATCGCCGCGTGCAGCCCCAGAGTGCTGAGATCAAGGCCGAGGGCCAGGGCTGTGGGGAAGAAGGCCGCGATCAGCGCCAGGGAGATCCAGTTGGGGATCGTGTAGGTGGTCACATCCTTCAACGCCGCCACGATCAGCAGGGCGGGGCAGATGACGAGCAGGACAGCCTGGGCTTGGGCGATCATAGGCGGGCTCTTGCGGCAGGCGCGGAACGGACTTGCAGTCGGGCAGTCTGCGCGCGGCGGGTGAACGCTTGGTTTCCCGCACATAAAGAAAGGGCCGCGGCGTGTCCGCCGCGGCCCTGGTCGTCAGATGGTCGTCCTCGCTGTGGGGACGACCCTTGTCTTAGGTCTGGGGCAGCTTGCCGGCGACCATGCCGAAGGTGCCCTTCAGATTGGTGCCCAGGGTGTTCAGGGCGGTGATCAGCACAACGGCGATCAGGGCGGCGATCAGGCCATACTCGATGGCGGTGGCGCCGGACTCATCCTTCAGGAAGCGCGTGACGAACTGGGACATTGCTCGATCTCCTATGTTGGCGAGCAGATTGATCGGGGATCAGGCCTTGGTGGTCTGCTCGCCCCGAATTGCAGGGTCAGAATGCCGCGGCTGGCTTAATGCCGAGTAAATCAGAGAGTATTCGACTCAATTTTGTTTTGGTTTACTTGCGTTTACTATTATCTTTCATTAACCACGAAGGCGAAAACGGCGCGATTCCGCGGGTTTCCCTTTATGATTCACGCACGCGCGCGAGTCGGCGCAGATTCAGCCTTTGTTGACCATTCGGATCGACTCTGACGGCTCAACTCCTGACGCCCGCCGCCCACCGGAATCGCCATGCTTCGCCTCGCCGTCTGCGCCCTCGCCGGCCTCCTGATCGCCGCTCCGGCGGCCGCGGCGCCCCTGTCGGTCTATCTCGACCAGGGGTCCAAGGTCCGGCTGCCTGGCACGGCGCGCAATGTGGTGGTGGCCAATCCGCGGGTCGCCGACGTCAATCTGCTGGGTCCCCAGGACCTGGTGGTGATCGGCAAGGGCTATGGCGTCACCAATGTCGTCGTCACCGACGCCCAGGGCCGCACCCTGTTCGACCGCGACATCGTGGTCAGCGCCCGCAGCGACGGCCAGGTCTCCTATTTCCGCGGCGGCGAGATTCGCACCTTCTCCTGCGCGCCCCTCTGCCAATCGATCGGCGACGAAGCGGGTCAGACGCCTGTTCCCTGAGGGTTTAAGCATCGCTTAGGCCAATCGGGTCTAGGGTCCGCGCAAACCGGATGGACCCGCAGAATGTCGCGCGCCGCCCACAATCTGATCCTCGCCCTGCGCGCCTTCGGCCGCGCCCGACAGGGCGCGACTGCGGTGGAGTTCGCCTTCATCGCCGGTCCCCTCCTGATGCTGATCTTCGGCATACTGGAGCTGGCCCTGGTGTTCATGATGTCGACGGCCCTGGAATCGGCGACCACCAGCGCGGCCCGGGCGATCCGCACCGGCGAGATGCAGACCAGCGGCGCCGCCAGCAAGGAGGGCTTCGCCGAAGCGGTCTGCGACCGCATGAGCTGGCTGGGTCCCAGTTGCGGCAGCAATCTCTATGTCGATGTCCGGACCTATGACGACTTCACCAGCCTGAAGGACGACCCGGCTCAGGGTGGAAACAGCTTCGACGAGAACAACACCTGCTGGTCGCCGGGCGGTCCCGCGGACATCGTGCTGGTCCGCACCTATTATAGCTGGCAGATCTTCACGCCGCTGATCAGCAGCGCCCTGGTCAATTCCGGCACGGACAAGCGCCTGCTGACCGCCGTCGACGCCTTCCGCAATGAGCCCTACAGCGATCAGGCGTCCACGGGGGCGGGGTGCTGATCATGAAGCCTATTTCCCGCCTGATCGGCTTTGTCCGCGACCGCCGGGGCGTCGCCGCCGTGGAGTTCGCGCTCATCGCGCCGGTGCTGATCCTGATCTATATGGGCCTGGCCGAGGTCACCATGGCGCTGATGGCCGAACGCCGCGCCAGCCACGCCACGGCCGTGGTCGCCGACCTGATAGCCCAGGACACCCTGACCAGCCGCACCGAGCTGAACGACCTGTTCTCGGTCGCCGAGGAGATCCTCTCGCCCTTCTCTTCGGGCGGCATGAAGATCCGCACCACAGCCATCCGGGCCGACGTCAATGGCGTGCCCAAGGTGGTGTGGAGCCATGGCAAGGGCATGGGCGCCTATGGCAAGGGTTCGACCGTCACCGGCCTGCCGAAGGACCTGATGGTGGCCTATGACACGCTGATCATGAGCGAGATGACCTACAACTATGACTCAGCGATCAAGTACGCCATCCCCAACGCCCTGAACTTCAAGGAAGTCTACTATCTCCGCCCGCGTAAAATGGAGATGGTCAACTGCACCGACTGCTGATCCTCGGGACAGACGACTAGTCTAGAAGAGACCGTCTGCAAGGGCGTCGAGCAGCGGCGGCCTGTTCAAGCGGCGCTCATCCAGGGTGGCCGCCGGGCGTAGGCCCAGCAGGCTGTTGGTCAGGAAGACAGCCTCGGCCCGCCCCAGGACCTCCGCCCCCGCCCGCATCTCGGATACCGCCACGCCCAGGGTCGCCGCCCGGGCCATCACCGCCGCCCGCGCCAGGCCATCGAGCACCCCGCAATCCAGGGCCGGGGTGAAGAGCTCGCCGTCCTCGACCCAGAAGATATTGGCCGCCGCAGCGCAGGCCACCTCGCCGGCCGTATTGAGCATCACCGCCTCGTCCGCGCCGGCCGCCTGCGCCTCGCGCCGGGCCAGCACATTGTCGAGATAGGCGAGCGTCTTGTGCCGCGAGGCCGGTGAGCCCGCATTGCGCCGAACGCTGGCCGTGGCCAGCCGCAGGGTGTCGGTCGGCCGCGGCGCAGGCGCCAGGCTCGCCAGCAGCCGGGGCGCCAGGTTGGCCGGCCGGTCCAGGCCTCGCCCGCCGGACCCCGCCGTCCAGGTCAGCCGCAGGGCCGCCCGGGGGTGGGCGGGCTGCGCCGCCAGGGCCTGTCGTGCGCAGGCCAAGGCGTCATCCTCTGCGGGCTCTGGCAGGCCGAGCGCCAGGCACCCGCGGCGCAGCCTGGCCATGTGCTCGCCCCACCAGACCGGCGCGCCGTCGATCACCAGCAGGGTCTCGAACAGGCCGTCCCCCAGCAGCAGGCCGCGGTCGTCCAGGGGCAGGCTCATGCTGCGCCTCGCGGGTCAAAGGCAAGGGCCGCCAGCAGGGCGGATATCTTGGCCTCGGTCTCCAGCCGCTCGGCGACCGGATCGCTGTCGGCCACCAGGCCGGCCCCGGCCCGGGCCTCCACCCGCCAACCCTGCGGGGTCTCCACGCAGGCGGCGGTGCGGATCAGCACGCTGGAGTCAAAGGCTCCGTCGACGCCGGCCCAGAAGATGGCGCCGCAATAGGGACCCCGCGGCGGCTCAAGGCCGGCGATCACCTTCATCGCCTGGATCTTGGGCGCGCCGGTTATCGAGCCAGGGGGGAAGGCCGCCCGCAACAGGTCGGCCGCCCCGCGCCCGGCCTGCATCACCCCGGTCACGGTGGAGACCAGGTGATGGACATTGGCGAAGCTCTCGATGGCGAACAGCTCGGGGACCCGCACCGTGCCCGGCCGGCAGCCCCTGGCCAGATCATTGCGCATCAGATCGACGATCATCAGGTTCTCGGCCCGGTCCTTGGGACTGGCCAGGAGCTCGGCCGCCAGCGCAGCGTCCTGGGCGGCGTCACAGCCCCTGGGGCGCGTGCCCTTGATCGGCCGGGTCTCGGCCGTGAGTCCCGCAGGTCGCCGGCGCAGGGCGACGAAGCGCTCGGGCGAATTGGACACCACCGCCCGGCCCGGCAGGCGCAGATAGGCCGCGAAGGGCGCCGCCGAGCGCCGGGCGAGGCCGGCGAACAGGTCGTAGGGGCTGGCCCCCGGCGTCAGCTCGCCGGTCCATTGGCGGGCGATATTGGCCTGGAAGATCTCGCCGGCGGCGATCCGCCCGACCACCTCGGCGACCGCGGCCTCGTAGGCGCCGCCGGGGGCGACGGCCATGGGGCCAGCCAGCGCGGCTGGCG
>CALEOQ010000251.1 GCA_937910255.1 uncultured Caulobacteraceae bacterium
GGAAGGCAGTAGGGTCTGAGGGGTGGAGTGGTAGGGATGTGTGGTGGATAGGAGGGCGATCAAGGTGGGGGATTTTTTTTTTTGAATGAACGGCCGTCCGCTCAGATCACCACTCTTTCCCTGCACAGCGCTCTTCCGCTCTGCTGCACCAGGAACAGAAGCTGGCGGCCTCAGGTCTGGGCGACCTGTTCGCCGCCGTCGAGATCGTCAGCGAAAAGGACGCCTCGACCTATGAGCGGGTCTTCGCCCGCCACGGGACCGGGCCGGCCCAGGGCGCCATGGTCGGCAACTCCCTGCGCTCCGACATCCTGCCGGCCCTGGAGGCCGGCGCCTGGGCCGCGCACATCCCCTATGCGGTGACCTGGGCCCACGAGATGGCCGACGCCCCCCACGGCCATCCCCGGTTCGCCGAACTGGCCAGCATTTCGGACCTGCCGGCCTGGCTCGACCGTATCAGCTGAGCTGGTTGATGATTTTTCCGGCTCTCCGGCGCATATGTCGGGGGTGAAGTTCGACGAACGGTTCCTCGATGAGATCAAGGCCCGCCTGCGCCCCTCCGACGTGATCGGGCGCACGGTGAAGCTGCGCAAGCAGGGCCGGGAATTCGTCGGCCTGTCGCCCTTCACCAAGGAGCGGAGCCCGTCCTTCTTCGTCAATGACGACAAGGGCCAGTTCTTCGACTTCTCGTCTGGCAAGAATGGCGACCTGATCACCTTCCTGCAGGAGACTGAGCGGCTGACCTTCATGGAGGCCGTCGAGCGCCTGGCGGCCGAGGCGGGCGTCCCCATGCCGACCCCCGATCCCCAGTCGGCCGAGCGCGACCGGGTGCGCCAGGGCCTGGCCGAATGGCTGGAGCAGGCCGGCGCCTGGTTCCAGGCCGAGTTGCGTCGCCCGGTGGGCCGCGAGGCGCGGGACTATCTGGCCGCCCGCGGCCTGCCAGAAGCGGAGTGGGGGCGGTTCGGCATCGGCTATGCGCCGGGGGGGCGGACGGCGCTGAAGGACTATCTGGTGGCCAAGGGCGCCCGGCCTGCCGAGCTGGTGGAGGCTGGCCTGCTGATCGCCCCAGAAGACGGCGGCGCGCCCTATGACCGGTTCCGCGACCGGATCATGTTTCCCATCGCCGATGGGCGAGGGCGGTTCGTCTCCTTCGGCGGCCGCGCCATGGATCCCAAGGCCCGCGCCAAGTACCTGAACGGCCCCGAGACCTCGGTCTTCCACAAGGGCCACGTGCTCTACGGCATGGGCGAGGCCCGAAAGATCCTGGGGGCGGCGCCGTCGGGCGAGAGTCCGCCCCTGGTGGTGGTCGAGGGCTATATGGACGCCATCGCCTGTCACCGGGCTGGCGTGGCCGCAGTGGCGCCCATGGGCACGGCGCTGACCGAGGAGCAGATGGAGATGCTCTGGCGGCTGCACCCCGAGCCGACCTTGTGTTTCGATGGCGACCGGGCCGGCCGCCAGGCGGCTTTCCGCGCCATGGACCGGGCCCTGCCGATCCTCAAGCCCGGCAAGAGTTTCCAGTTTTCGCTGGTCGAGGGGGGCAAGGACCCCGACGACGTGCTGCGCGAACAGGGGCCGGTGGCCCTGCGCCAGCAGTTGGCTGCGACCACCCCCTTCGCCCAGGCCCTGTTTGAACGCGAACGTGATCTGGAGCCCCTGGATACGCCCGAGCGTCGCGCCGGCCTCAAGGGCCGCCTACGCCAGGCGGCGGCCTCCATCGCCGACAATGACCTGCAGCAGGCCTATCGGCAGGACCTCCTGGAGCGCTACGACGGCCTGTTCCGCAAGGCCGACAGCGGCCAGAGCGCCCGGCCGCCCTGGCGTCCGCAGGCGCGCCGCAACGGGCGCTGGAAGGGGCCAGGGGAAGCCTGGGCCGACGCCCAGCCGCCCACCGCCCAGGGCAAGGCCGCCGCCGGTCGACTGGCGTCCGGACTGGAGCCCGCGCCGGCGGCCCTGGCGGCTTACGCCCTGGCGCGACCGACCGTTCTGGACGACCACCTGGAGGATGTTTTCGCAACCGAAGGTTTCGGCGAACCGGCCCTTTGCGAATTGGTGAGGGAAATCATTCGTCTGCGCCTGGAGTCCGACCATCTTGACTCTGACAGCCTGACGCGCCATCTCCGATCCTGCGGGTTTAATGCGCTGCTGACAGACATCGACCGGGCCGCTGCGAAATCGGGCGCGCCCTTTTTGAAACCGGATGTCTCCCTCGAAGCCGCGAATTCGCAGTGGTCGCAAGCCTTCGCCAGCCTTTCCAGGCTGGCGTCGCTCGACAAGGCTCTTGACGCCTCGAAGGGAAACCTTCGGGAGCGGTCGGATATGGAAGCCTTCGAGCGTCTCAAGGGGGAACGCGACGCACTCAGACGCGCGACCAGAGAGTGGAACGATTAGAGCCGGTTACGGGTCGTGTTCATACGGCCGTCCCGGCCCCTGTTAGTCATGATCGGCCCGTTCCTTGCAGGAGAGGCGGCGGACCGAACCGGAGAATTCGATGAGCACCAATACGGCCGAAGCGGAAACGACCGAAGCCCAGACCAGCGATGGTCCGCTGCTCGACCTGACGGACGCCGCGGTCAAGAAGTTCATCAAGCAGGCCAAGACCCGCGGCTACGTCACCATGGACGAGCTGAACAAGGTCCTGCCGTCTGAAGAGGTGACCTCCGAGGCCATCGAAGACACGCTGGCCATGCTGTCTGAGATGGGCGTCAACGTCGTCGAGGCCGAAGAGGACGCCGAGGGCGGCGAGGTCGCGGTCCGCGAGGAGACGGCCGTCGTCGAGACGACCAAGGAACCGGCCTACGACCGCACCGACGACCCCGTGCGCATGTATCTGCGCGAGATGGGTTCGGTGGAGCTGTTGTCGCGCGAGGGCGAAATCGCCATCGCCAAGCGCATCGAGGCCGGCCGCGACACCATGATCCGGGGCCTGTGCGAAAGCGCCCTGACCTTCGAAGCCATCATGGTCTGGCGTGAGGAGCTGGCCTCGGGCCGCATCCTGCTGCGCGAGGTGATCGACCTCGAACAGACCTATGGCGGCCAGAACACCGGGACCGAGGAAACCGCCGAAGCCAAGCCTGAGCCGGGCGCCGAAGGCGGCGAGGCCAAGGCCGAAGGCGAGGGCGACGACGACGACGACGATTTCGACGACGGCGCCGGCCCCACCATCAGCGCCATGGAGGCCGAGCTTCGCGACGGCGTCATGGAGACCCTCGACGCCATCGCCTCGGAGTTCGACTCCTTCCGCCGGCTGCAGGAAAAGCTGGTCGCCAAGAAGCTGGCCGGCGAGGACCTGGGCGATTCCGACCGCAAGGCCTTCGAGGCTGCGACCACGGTCATCGTCCAGCACCTCAAGACCCTGAAGCTCAACAACAACCGTATCGAGGCCCTGGTTGAGCAGCTCTATGCGATCAACAAGCGCCTGATGGGGCTGGAAGGCCGCCTGCTGCGTCTGGCCGATTCCTACGGCATCAGCCGGGTGGAGTTCCTCAAGGCCTATTTCGGCGCCGAGCTCGATCCCGCCTGGACCGACAAGGTCAAGGAGCTGGGCGTCCGCTGGACCAAGTTCACCGAGAACGACGCCGGCCAGATCAGCGACATCCGCACCGAGATCGCGGCGCTGGCCACCGAAACCGGCGTGGCCATCGACGACTATCGCCGCATCGTCCAGACGGTGCAGAAGGGCGAGCGCGAGGCACGTCAGGCCAAGAAGGAAATGGTCGAGGCCAATCTGCGCCTCGTGATCTCCATCGCCAAGAAGTACACCAACCGCGGCCTGCAGTTCCTGGACCTGATCCAGGAGGGCAATATCGGCCTGATGAAGGCGGTCGATAAGTTCGAGTACCGCCGCGGGTACAAGTTCTCCACCTACGCCACCTGGTGGATTCGCCAGGCGATCACCCGCTCCATCGCCGACCAGGCCCGCACCATCCGTATCCCGGTGCACATGATCGAGACGATCAACAAGATCGTCCGCACCTCGCGCCAGATGCTGCACGAGATCGGCCGCGAGCCGACCCCGGAAGAACTGGCCGAAAAGCTGGCCATGCCCCTGGAAAAGGTCCGCAAGGTCCTGAAGATCGCCAAGGAGCCGATCAGCCTCGAAACCCCCATCGGCGACGAGGAAGACAGCCATCTGGGCGACTTCATCGAGGACAAGAACGCCATCCTGCCCATCGATGCGGCCATCCAGTCGAACCTGCGCGAGACCACCACCCGGGTGCTGGCCTCGCTGACGCCGCGGGAAGAACGCGTGCTGCGCATGCGCTTCGGCATCGGCATGAACACCGACCACACGCTGGAAGAGGTCGGCCAGCAGTTCAGCGTCACCCGCGAACGGATCCGCCAGATCGAGGCCAAGGCCCTGCGCAAGCTCAAGCACCCCTCGCGGTCGCGAAAGCTCCGCAGCTTCCTCGACAGCTAAGACGTCAAAACCCCGCCGGAAACGGCGGGGTTTTTCGTTGGCCCACACAGAAGGGCGCCGCTATCGCAGCGCCGAGATCGCGGCTGACGCATTCGTTGCGATGGCCGCCTCGATGCTGGCGACTCGCTCGAAAGGTCGATGGGCGCGCGTAAACACCGCCACGGCGAAGGCGCGGCCATTGGCGTGGGTGATCACCCCCACTTCGTTGCGGACGCGTCCTGTCAGGCTGCCAGTCTTGCCGGCGACCACAGCGCCATCGGGAAGGTCGCGGCCCAGGCGACTGCTGACCTGCTGCGCCATCACCGCGCGCACCTTGGCGCAGGCCTCGGGTGGCGCGGCTTCATCCCGCCAGATGGCGCGCAAGAGCTGGGTCATCTCACGCGGCGTGGAGCGGTTTGTCCTGGCCGGATCAAAGGCGGAGGCGGAATCGACCCGACCGGGGTCGTTGCTTTGGGCCAGCGCAGCCTTGCCGAGGTCGCCCGATCTGGCCGCGGCAAGACGAGCATAGTCGGAAAAGCCGATATCGACGGCCATGTCGTCAAACATGGTCCGCAGATCGTGGACCACAAGGCTGTGTGAGCAGCCACAGGCGCGCAGGCGCGCATTGACTTGCTCAAGCCCCACCCGGGCCAAAAGCAAGTCGGTAGCCGCATTGTCGCTGACGCTCATCATCTGCAGGCAGAGATCGCGCAAAGACAGCACCGCGGGATCTGCGAACACGGACAGGCCGGAGGGGCCAGCCGTGAGAGAGCTCGGATCCAGCGCCATGCGTTCAGCCGGATCAATGAGCCCTGCTGAAACCTGAGCATAGAATTCCAGGGCGACGAAAATCTTGAAGACCGAGGCGAGGACGACCGGCGCGTCCGGGTCGATGCCGAGCTCCGCACCTGTCTGCAGATCAAGCACGTGCAGGGCGACCTCGCACCCGGCGTCCTGGAAGCGGCGTGCGATCTGGACGGCGGTGTCGTCGAGGTCTGGCATCTTAGGCTCTGCTCAATCAGCGGCGACCGTCGCCCCAGCCCGCCGCGCGCTGAACGCCGCCTCGACCGAGGGCATGACCAGCCAGCTGATGTCCTCGCCGACTGACTCCAGCTCCTTGGCGGTGCTGGACGAGATATGCAGGAACTGCGCGTCGCAGATGAAGTGGACCATCGGGATCGAGGGATCGAGCCGCTCGGCCAGGCCGTGGAGATTGAACTCCTCGTGGAAGTTGGTGGCCTCGCGCAGGCCGCGCACGATGTGGGTGGCGCCGATCTCGCGGGCATAGCGGACGAGACTCTGGCGGGCATATTCGCCCACCTCCAACGACTGGCCGAGGATCGCTTCGGCGTCCGGCCACAGGTCCAGGACGGAGCTGCGGATAAGCTCGGTGCTCTGTTCGACGCTGAAGGCCCGCTGTTTCCTTACATTGGTGCCGACGGCGACATGGACGGCGTCGAAGGTCGTGAGCGCCTTGCGGATGATGTCCAGATGGCCGCGGGTGACCGGATCGAACGAGCCCGCATAGAGGGCCTTCGTCCGCTTCGCCTTGTTCAACTGCATCGCAACACCTGTGGGCCAGAGACGCAGCCTCCGCTGACCCATCGGCCGATGCAAGACGGGTTCTTCGCCGAAACAGGCCACGGCCCGGCAGCGGGCGCGGAGGAGGCTGGCGCGGCGCGCAGCTTTGTCGCAAACAGACGCGCCCCAGCACGAGCGCGTCATGGCCCAGATCCTCTTCGTCACCCACCCCGAGGTCGTGATCGATCCCGCCGTCCCGGTGCCCCGTTGGCCTCTGTCGGCCAAGGGGCGGGCGCGCATGGAAGCCCTGGCTGAGGCGCTTGCCGGCCAGCCTGTTCGCGCCATCTAGATCGGAAGAGCACACGTCTGAACTCCAGTCACGTCGTAATCTCGTATGCCGTCTTCTGCTTGAAAAAAAAAAACCAATTTTAAACCTCTGCAGATGTCACGCCAGATAACCACACACCTACTCATCTCACATGCCACTACGCGATCACACC
>CALEOQ010000252.1 GCA_937910255.1 uncultured Caulobacteraceae bacterium
GCGGCGCGGGCGGGGGCGGGGGGCGAGGGGGGGACGCGCCGGGGGGGGCGCCGGGCCGGCGGCCAGGGCCCCGGCGGCCTGGACGTCGGGAGCGCCGGCCTGGCGGGACCGGGGGCCTGGCGGCAGACCGGCACCGGCGTCGGGCGGGATGGCCGCGCGGCTGTGAAGGGCAATATCGTCAACCAGGTCTGAGCCCCGGCTCAGCCGTCTTCAGTGGCTGAGCAGGAGGTAGCGGCTGGGCTCGTCCAGCAGCGTACGGGTCACGCCGCCGAACGCCCACTCCCGCAGCCGGCTGTGGCCATAGGCGCCGGCCACAATCAGATCAGCACCCAGGGCGTCGGCGGCCTTGTTCAGTTGGTCGACTACGCCGGCCTCCGGCACGACGCTCACCTGCGCCTGAGCCGAGAGGCCCCGATCCACGAGATAGGCGGCCACGTCCTCCACCTGAGCCTGCACGGCGCCTTGCTGATCGGCGCTGCAAACCCCCACGACCAGCACCTGGTCGGCCCGGTGCAGGAAGGGCAGGGCGTCGGCCAGGGCGCGCCGGGCCTCCCGGGTGTCCTTCCAGGCCACGACGATGCGCTTGCCGTTCAAGGGCTTGGCCTGGTCGGGCATGATCAGCACCGGGCGGCCGCTGCGCATCACCACCTCGGCGGGATCGGCGGCGTGGAAATGGTTCTGACTTGGATGGGCGGATACGATGATCAGGTCGCACGCCCTGGCGCTCGCCGCCAGGGCGTGGGCGGGCATGTCGCGGGCCTCGCGCCACTCGCGCTCTACGCGGGAGGCGAGATGATCGAAGCTCGCCCTGGCCGCGCTCAGGTCGGCCTCCACCTGCTGGGTCATGGCTGTGACCCATTCGGCGGTGTTCACGCCGCTATAGGGGGTGGCCAGCAGAGGTTCGACCATCTCGGCGCCCAGTCCGATCAACCGGGCCTCCAGCTCGCCGGCCAGGGCGACGCTCGCGTTCAGCCGGCTGGCCGAGTCCTCGCCTGGCCCCACATGAACAAGAAGGGCGCCGATGGCGGGCGGGGCGGCTTTGGAAGGGGCGGGCATGGCGATCTCCTGACGTCTGGCCGGTCCGGCGTCAGGATACTGAGGGCGCCGACGCCCTTCGCCATTGATCTGAGTCAGCCCGTTGTGGCGTCGTCAGGCGCTGGCCCTGTGCAGGGCTTCGGCCGGAGACGGCACAGGTAACTGGTCCACCGGCCAGGATCGCCCGCCCATGGGCCTGGGTTGCAGGCGGCATACCGCCGGCCCGGTGATGAAGGGCAGGTGCGCCTCCAGGGCGAGGTCCAGCTCCCGCGGGTGCCGCACATTGGTCACGGCGGGCCAGATCCGACGGCGCTTATAGGCGTCGATCTTGCTGATGAAGCGCCGCAGCACGATGAGCCGCCGCTCCGGTTCTGCCTGGGGTAGGACCAGGGTGACGCTGGTCACCGCCTCCGCGTTGAGCTGCTCGATCTCGAAGGCTGGGTCCCGGGTTCGCAGGTCGATGGCGCTGAAATGCTCGTCCAGGGCTTCGTGCAGCTGTTTCAACGCCTGGAACGATGGGGCGCGGGGAACGTCGTAGACGGCCGCGGACAGCCGCCGCCGCTCGGAATGCGGCAGGATCGACAGCACCTCCGCATAGGCCGCCCGTCTGGAAGGTCGCAGCAGGGTCGAGAACGAAACCGGCAGGTAGAGCGGGGTGTCAGCCTGGGCCTCGGCGAGGAAGGCCATGGCGGCGATCACGCAATCGGCGTCGAAGGCCGCGGATTCGGGCGGGAGATGCTCCTCGCCGTCAACCAGGCTGTAGCGGGTGCGCGAATCTCAGATCGGAAGAGCACACGTCTGAACTCCAGTCACGTCGTAATCTCGTATGCCGTCTTCTGCTTGAAAAAAAAAAAAAAAGAGAAGATAAAACGAGCGCACAC
>CALEOQ010000253.1 GCA_937910255.1 uncultured Caulobacteraceae bacterium
ATGGATCAGCGATTTCATGCCCTGATCGCCCGGGCCAGCCGCAACGCCGCCCTGGCCCGCATTCTCATCCCCCTGCAGCACAAGGCCGCCCGCTTCTGGGTCTATTCCATGGGCGCCACCACCCAGGAAGAACGCCTGGCCGACATCTGCCAGCACCGGGCCGTGGCCCACCGGATCGCCGAGCGCGACGCCGAGGGGGCCCGGGCGGCGATGATTCTGGTGCTCGGCACCATGCCCAAGACGGTGAAACGCTCGCTCACCAACTGGGGCGAGGAAGACGCGCATTCGGCGAGCCCGGACCTGGCCTGAGCGCCTTCCGGTTGAGCCACATCTGCGGCGTGACCCGCATCTGGGCGCCGCACTGCAAAATCTGAACGCCGGACGGGCGCCACTGAAATTCCGTCTGAAATGTCACGGGACATTTTTGACGCCGACCCGCTCTCGCGAGAACCTGTCTTCAAGAGGCGCGCGGACGCGGGGATAACCGCCACCCGGCGGAGGGTCCGCGACCTCGGATGAGGGCGATATGTCTAAGAGACTTCTTTTGGTTGCGGGCGCCTCCCTGTCCGCACTGATGGCGACCCCGGGCGCGACCTGGGCCCAGACCGACATGATCGACGAAGTGGTGGTCACAGCCCGCGACAAGACGGGTCTTCTGGAGAAGGACCCCAGCGACAGCGTCTTTGGCCTGGACAAGGCGCTGATCGAAACGCCGCGCTCGGCGAGCTTCGCCAGCGATGTGACTCTCGAGCGCTACGGCATCGAGTCCATCGACGACCTGACCTCGATTTCACCGGGCACCTATACGGCCAGCTTCTATGGCGTGGCCGGGGCGCTCAATATCCGCGGCACCCTGGCGGAGAACTACTTCCGCGGCTTCAAGCGGATCGAGAACCGCGGCACCTATTCCACGCCGATCGCCAATGCGGCCCAGATCGAGATCGTGCGCGGCCCGCCGACGCCGATCTACGGGGCGGGCAAGGTGGGCGGCATGCTCAACTTCGTGCCGAAGTCCGGCCGGATGGAAGGCGAGTACATCTCCGAGATCTCCGGCGAGGCCGACATCACCGTCGGCTCCTACGCCCGCAAGGAAATCTCCGGCCAGATCGCCATTCCGCTGAACTTCGGAACCACCGAGGGCGGGCTCAGCCTCTATGCCCAGGCTGAAAACTCCGACAGCTTCTATCGGGGAATTTCGCCGCGGCGCGAGATCATCCAGGCGTCGGTGGACTTCGACCTGGGCGGCGGCTGGCGCACGGCGTTTGGCGGCATGGCCTTCCATTCCGACGGCGATGTGCAGACGCCGGGCTGGAACCGGCTGACCCAGGACCTGATCGACAACCAGACCTATATCACCGGCCGCGACACCAGCCTCAGCGACTCCAATGGCGACGGCAAGCTGACCCCCAACGAGATCGGCTTCTATCCCTACGCCTCGGCCATGTACCTGGCCTATTACGGCTTCCCGCAAAGCGACGCCAAGCACACCCTGGACACCGGGGTCGGCACGACCAAGCTCGATCCGCGGACTGTCTATATCAGCGACGCCGACTTCTCGAACACCTGGACCCGCACGGGCTATGTCGACCTGATCAAGGACTTCGACAACGGTTCAGCCCTGAAGTTCCAGCTGTTCTACGACGAGCTGAAGAACAAGCGCTTCGTGTCCTACGGCTATCCGGCCCTGTTCGACTCCCAGGTGGGCGAGGCGCGGGTGACCTACGACTTCGACTACGACATGGGCATGGTGACGTCGAAGTCCTTCGTCGGCGCCTCGTACCGGGCCTTCGATGGTCGCCGTCGGGAGAGCTTCAACTCGGGCCTGATCGCCCTTGATCGCCGCGACATCGCCTTTGGCGCGACGCCCACCGACATCATTGATGATCCCTTCTCCCCGGAGACCTACGGCCTCCAGTGGGAGAACGACAACAGCACCACCTGGAGCCAGGCGGGCGTTTTCCTGACCTCCGACATCTTCATCGGCGAGCGGCTCAACCTGATGCTGGGCGGCCGCTACGATAATTACGAGGTGGAGTCCGAGGACACCGGCCTGGTCAGCTACCAGCCGGCCGGCAAGTTCGAAGACAGCCAGGGCAAGGGGACCTACACGGTCTCGGCCACCTATCAGTTCGACTTCGGCCTGATGCCCTACATCACCTATGCCGAGTCCTCGGCCCTGGAGATGAGCCAGGCGGGCGACATCTCGCCCTCCCTGGTGCAGAGCGACGCCTGGCTGTCGGACTCCGATCTCGCCGAAGCCGGCGTGAAGTTCCAGCTGCTGCAGGGCACTCTGGTGGGGTCGATCGCCGGCTATCGCCAGAACCGCACCCAGCTGACCGGCGGCCCCAACCCCACCGTGCGGGGCAGCCGCTCCAAGGGCGTCGAGGTCGAGGTGCGCTACCTGGCCACGGAAAACCTCTCC
Organism: uncultured Caulobacteraceae bacterium; assembly: GCA_937910255.1. Taxonomy (GTDB): domain Bacteria; phylum Pseudomonadota; class Alphaproteobacteria; order Caulobacterales; family Caulobacteraceae; genus Phenylobacterium. The sequence continues at coordinate 2,423 of CALEOQ010000253.1, forward strand.
TTCACCTTCGCCGGCAACAACCAGCGGACGACGATCAAGGGGCCGGACGCCAGCTTCGCCTATATTCCCTACTATGTGACGGGAGTGGATCCGGTGGACGCCTTCGGCGGCACCTATGTGGTCTGGGCTTTCTCGGACCTGCCGGGCCGGGGCGGCGACTATGCCTACACCCTGATCCCGCGCACCGTGGCCAGCCTCTATGGCAGCTACACCAGCGACGAGTATGCCTGGGGCCAGGTGGGCGGCGTCCTGGGGGCCACCTATGTGAGCGAGACCTCGCAGACGGTGGAAAACCCGATCACCTATCCGGAATACACCACCGCCAACCTGTCGATGTTCTATCGTCGCGGCCCGTTCCAGGCTTCGGTGAATGTCGATAACGTCTTCGACGAGCTGTTCTTCACGCCGGCCGCCGACTCCTACGCCAACCTGGCTGCTCTGCCGGGCAAGGGGCGCGAGTGGCGTCTGACCCTGAAGCGCTCGTTCTGATCTTCGCGCCCGCCCGCGCCTCACCGGCGTCGGCGGGCGATCCCCGGGCGTGACGGCTTCAAGCGGCGACGGTTGAAGCCCCCCTCGCGCCCCTACATTTGAAGGCGGTCCCTTCCTGCCGGACCCTGGCGCTGCGCCTGGGTCGGCGGGGTTCCAGAGTGGAGGCGTATTATGCCCCGATCCGAATGGCGTCCCTGGGTTCTGCTGGGCGTTTTCAGCCTGCTGCTGTTCCTGATCTCGGCGGCGACCTTCTCGTCGCTGGGGGTGGTGCTGCCGGCCATGGTCGCCGAGCAGGAATGGAGCTGGGCCCAGGCGGGGCTGGGCTTCACCCTGCTGGGCGCCTGTTGCGGCGGCTCGGCCTGGTTCCCGCCCATGGTGATCCGGCGCTTCGGCGTCCGGGCGGCCCTGCTGCTGGGGACGGCGGTGATGGCCCTGGGCTTTGTCTGCCTCTACCTGACCCAGAGCGTCTGGATCTACTTCCTGGGCACGGCGCTCTGTGGCGTGGCCTACCAGCTGATGGCCCTGATCCCCGGCACCCATGTGCTGGCGGCGGTCTTCCAAAAGCGGGCCATGGCCTTTGGCCTCTATTTCACGCTGGGCGGTCTGGGCGGCGTGGCCGGTCCGATGATGGCGCTCGGCGTCATGTCGGCGACCGGCGGCGAGTGGCGACCCTTCTGGGCGCTGCAGGCGGTGGCGGCCCTCGGCATCGGCGTGCTCTGCGCCATGCTGATCCCCAACAGCGCCTGGCTCAAGGCGTCATCCGAGAAGATCGACATTGCGGTGAAGGCCGATGCTGAGGCCGCCGCGGCCATGGCGACGCCGGCCCCCCTGGCGGTCTACCGGACCGTACAGGACTGGACGCTTCGCCAGGCCATGGGCACGCCGCAGTTCTACATCCTGGCGTCGGCCTACTGCGTTCATCTGCTGAGCGGCGTGACGGTTTCGAGCCTCTCGGTGGCCCACCTCACCGAGCGTGGCGTGGCCGCGGGCGTGGCCGCGGGCATGCTCAGCGTCGAAGGCCTGATGGCCACGGCCGCCCGCCTGGGGGGCGGTTTCATCGGCGACCGCATCGACCCCAAGTGGCTGCTCATGTTCGCGGTAGGCTCGCTCGGCGTCGGCTCACTCGCGCTCAGCGTCGCCGACAGCACCCTGCTGATGTTCGTCTACGCCATCGGCACCGGCGTGGGTTTTGGGCTGACGGCCCTGGCCGTGACCATCCTGCTGCTCAACTATTACGGCCGGAAGAACAATCTGGAGATCTTCTCCACGGTGTGTCTGGCTGGCGCTGTCTCGGCGCTTGGCCCGCTGATCGGCGGCTCGCTCCGCGATCTTCTCGGCAGCTTCTCCCCCACCTTCCAGCTCTTCGGCATCGTCGCCGCCGTGGTCTTCGTGGCCTCCCTCTTCATGCGTCCGCCGCAGTTGAAGTCGGAAGCCGAAGCCCCGGCCGCCGCGCCCGCCGGCCTAGTCAATGACCCCGTCTGAGGCGTTCCCCATGTATCAAAACCCCTCCACGAGTAAGGAATTCGGCGTCTTCCTGCCGGTCGCCAACGGCGGCTGGATCATCTCGGAGACCTCGCCGCCGCTCAACGACCTCTGGACCCAGAACCGGGCCGCGGCGATCACGGCCGACGAGGTCGGCATGGACTTCGTCATGTCCATGGGCAAGTGGCGCGGCTTCGGCGGCACGACCGACCACTGGGGTTCGTCCCTGGAGTCGGTGACCATGATGGCCGGCATCGCCGAGGCGACCAAGAATGTGAAGATCTGGGCCACGGTCCATCCGCTGCTGCAGAACCCGGCGGTGACGGCCAAGATGATGACCACCCTGGATCACATCAGCGGCGGTCGGGCCGGCCTCAACATCGTCGCGGGCGCCTATCGCGCCGAGTTCGACCAGATGGGCATGTGGGACGACAGCCTCGATCACGAGGCGCGCTACGCCCTGACCGAGGAGTGGACCGCCGTCATCAAGCGCCTCTGGAGCGAGGACAGCGTCGATCACGCGGGCAAGTTCTTCACCATGAAGGACGCCCAGTCCAACCCCAAGCCGCTGTCGCGGCCTCGGCCCGATCTGATCTGCGCCGGCCAGTCCGACCGGGGCTTCCAGTTCTCGGTGCGCGAGGCCGATATCTGCTTCATCGGCGGCCGTACGCCCGAAGAGCGCCGCGACAACAGCCTGCGGGCCAAGAAGGTCGCGCAGGAGCTCGGCAAGTCGATCAAGACCTACGCCATGTGCACCATCGTTCACGGGGAAACCGACGCGAAAGCCGAGGCCCTGGTCGAGCACTACAAGACCGGGACCGACATGGGCGCCATCCTGGAGATGCTGCGCAGCTGGGGTGTGCCCGCCGACAAGCTGGATGTGGTGGCAAAGCAGCAGGGCGCCTTCATGACCCACACGGCCGTGGGTTCGCCGGCCACCTGCGCCGAGCAGGTCCAGGAATATGTGGAGTTCGCCCAGCTCGACGGGCTGATGCTGATCTTCCCCGACTATGTGGAAGGCCTGAAGATGTTCGGCTCCGAGATCCTGCCGGGCCTGCGTTCGGCTTTCGCATGAGCGCGCAAGCCTCACCCGCGCCGGCTTCTGATGGCCTGGCGGCCTGGATCACGCCAGCCCGCACGGCCCTGGTGATCATCGACATGCAGGTGGACTTCGCCGCGCCCGAGGGCCGTCTGGGCCAATGGGGCGTGGATCTAGATCGGAAGAGCACACGTCTGAACTCCAGTCACGTCGTAATCTCGTATGCCGGCTTCTGCTTGAAGAAAAAAAGTCTCACACGCACACGTCTCACTGCTAGCTACTAC
>CALEOQ010000254.1 GCA_937910255.1 uncultured Caulobacteraceae bacterium
GCCGGGGGTGCGGAGAGGTGTGGTTGTGTGTGTTTTTTTTTTTCAAGCAGAAGACGGCATACGAGATTACGACGTGACTGGAGTTCAGACGTGTGCTCTTCCGATCTGCCGGCGGCGGGCGGGGCGGCGGGTCGGCCCCAGCCGGCGGCGTTGGTCAGGGCTCGCGCCTGCTGACCCCAGACCGCCGACCAGGGCATGCCCGTTAGCGCCAGAAAGACAATGACGACGCTGGCGAAGGCTCCCGTCCAGCCATGGACGCGACGCCATCGCGTCCGCGCGCCTGCGGGGAGACGATGACGGCGCCGCGGCCACCAGAGAATCGCGCCGGTGACCGCCAGGACGATCGCCCAGCCGGCGGCCAGTTCGGGCAGCAGGTTGGCCTGGGGACCCAGCAGGGTCAGGCTGTGGAGCGCCTTGACCCAGGCCATCGACCCGTCCGGCGGGGTCTCCCCGAGAAGGACGGCGCTGGCCGGGTCCAGATGGAGCCGGATCGGATCTCCCTCCGGACGGCGCACCACGGCCTCGGCCGAGCGGCCGTCTGCGGGCACGGTGATCCGGGTGACGAGGCCGCCCGATGTGGCCTCCGCCGTCGCCAGCCAGCGGGACGGCTGGACAGTCACCGCCGCGGGAGCGCGGAGGACGTCGCCATAGATGGCGGAGTCGATCTCGTCCTTGAACAGATAGGCGCCGCCTGTGGCCGCCATCAGCATCAGGATGGGCAGCACCAGCAGGCCGGCGATGAAGTGAAGCCGCCAGACGGCGCCATAGCCTCGAACATCAGGTCGAACGGACATGTCGGCCAGGTCTCCTTGGCGACGGCCGGTGGGACCGGCCGTCGCGTGTGGGTTCAGAAGTCGAGGACGAGGCCGGCAAACAGCGAGCGGCGATCGCCGGGCCAGTAGGCGGCCGTGGCGGATCCGGCGGTGATCACCGGCTGGACGTTGGAGACATAGGCCTCGTCGGTCACATTGCGCAGATCGACGAAGAGGCTGACGCCAGGACGGAAGGTCCAACCGGCGTTGATGTGGGCCACCGCATAGGCCGGCGCGCGGGCGGTGTTGGCGAAGTCCACGAAGGCGCCTTCCGGCGTCCACTCCACCGAGGGCGCCACGAACCAGCCCTGGGGCGCCTCATAGCGCAGCTCGGCGCGATAGAGGTGTTCGGGCGCCACGGGCAGGCGGTTGTCGCCATACTGCGGATCATCCCGGAAGGCGAAGTCCGACCAGGCATAGGTCTGGCGCAGTCGCCAGGCCGGGGCGAAGCGCCAGTCGAGCGCCGCCTCGATCCCCCGGTGATAGGTCTCGCCGGCGTTGAAGGTGGTGGCTGGCCTGTCCTGGCTGACGCTGAACTGCAGAAGCTCCTTCTCCAGCTCGGCGTGATAGAGGGTCACGTCCCAGGTGAAGGCGCCGCGCCGGCCCCGGGCGCCGGCCTCGTAGGTGAGCGCCTCCTGCGCCTCCACCGGGGCGAAGCCGGCGTTGGTGGGCGAGAGGGACCCGAAGTTGGGCGGCTCCACCGAGCGGGTCACATTGGCGAACACCTGCGCCCCATCCGGCGCCTCCCACAGGAGGCCGATGCGCGGGGCGACCCAGTCGAAGCTGCGTGAGGCCTGCAGGTTGAAGGTCCCGGCGACGCCCGGCACGGCGCGGCTGTCATAATCCCGCTCGGCGACCCCGTAGGTCGCGCCAGCGACGAGGGCCAACTGGTCGGTCAGGAACAGGCGGCCTTCGCCGAACAGGTCCAGGGCGCGGGCGTTCTGGTAGGAGATCGAGCGCAGGTCGCCCCGCGATCCCGCGCGATTGACGTAGAAGTGGGAATCCAGATCGCCCTGGCGCGCCCACAGGCCGCCATAGGCGTCGGCCCGGCGTCCGGCGATCTCGCCAGTCCAGTCCAGCTTGGCGAACAGGCCGTAGTTGCGGCTTTCCTGGGCGATGACCTGGAAGATGGGATGTTCCAGGTTCTTCCAGATTCCATAGGCGCCGGCGCTGAGCGAGAGGTCGCTGGCGATGTCCCAGTTCAGGGTCACGGCGGAGCGCAGGGCGCGCACGTCGCGGGCATAGTCGTTGGCGATGTTGCCCGCGCTCGCCTGGTCGGGATCGGCGTCGAACTGGGCCCGCGTCAGGGCGCCGGGGATCTCCTGCTTGATGTCGGCCCCGTTGAGGATCAGGCGAATCTCGGCGCGCTCGCCCAAGTCCCGGCCGAGATTGAGGCTGGCGAACTGCAGGTTCTGCTGGCTCTGCGGCCGCGGCCCCTGGCCGGTCTGGTTGGTCACGGCGACGAAGCCGTCCCAGGCGCCGGTCTTGCCCGCGGCGGCGGCGTGCTGGCGCAGCATGCCAAAGGCGCCGCCGTCCAGGCGCAGGCGCAGATCATAGGGGGCGGTTTCGCCGGTCGGCGTCACCATGTTGACGGCCCCGCCCAGGGTGGCGCCGCCGAAGCGCAGGGCGTTGCCACCGCGATAGACCTCCACATAACGGGTGATCAGGGGATCGGCGATCTGGCTGTCCCCATAGCCGTCGGCCTCGTTGAGCGGCAGGCCGTCCTGGGCCAGCAGCAGGCCGCGGTTGTGGTTGGCGTTGCCGAGCCCCGAGCCGCGGATCGAGAGCCGGATGTCGCCCCCCCACTTCTTCTGGGCGAACACGCCGGGCGCATCGCGCAGCATGTCGTCCAGGGCCAGCGCGAAGCGGTTCTCATAGGATTCCGCGGCCACGACCGAGACGCCGCCGGGGGTTTCGGAAAGTCGCTGGCGGGCGTCGGCCACCACGGCGGGGTCTTCGGGATCTGGCCGGCCGGTGACGATGACGGAGTCGACGGTGGTCTGGGCCTGGCCCGCGCAGGGCAGGGCGAGAACGAGGAGGGCGCCGCAGGCGCCGAAGGCGGTCTTCATGTGCAAAGGGTCCCCGGCCGCGATGGGAGGCGGCCGTCACAGGTGCAGGAGGCCGGGCGCGGCCGTGCGGCCTCGCCCAGGGTTCATGTCAGGACCAGAGCGGTCCTTAGGCCTGCAGGTGTGGGGGGCCTCTGGCGGGCGGGGGCGGCGCAGCAAGGCCGCGACCCGGGGCGAGGTCGATCGAAATCGCGAGGTCGGCGCGCGCGGTCGGCAGAAACGCCACCGGCTGGCTCGTCAGCAGGTCCGGCGCCGTGGCGCCGACTCCATGGCCAGCGAAGACGCAAGGGTTATGACGCGCCCCGTCATCCTCGTCCGAAGGCGCCTGGTCGTCGGCGGCCGCCGCCAGATCGACCATGCCCTGGGCCGTACAGAGGACCAGGTTGAATCCTGGTCCGTCCGCCTGGGGCGGGGCGGCCATGTAGCCGGGGGGGATGAGGATCTTGAGCCCAAGGGCGACCATCGCCAGCATCAACAGGATGCCGTGCGGGAGACTCGCTGATCGGGGCGTCGAACGCTTCACGCGCTCGCCATAGGCCAGGCCCGGCCCCTTGGGAAGGGGCGAGCTTGACCTATTGCTGCTGCTGTTGCTGCTGCTGGTCGTGCAGGCCGGTGGCCGGATTGGGGCGCCGACGGGCGTTGCGGCTGAAGGTCGGCTGCGAGATGCGCAGGAATTCCGGTTCGGTGATCGCCGCCCGGGCGCGCCGCACGGAGACGCCCACCGCCAGCTGGCTTTCAGCGTCGCCCTTATAGACCCCGCGGGAGGGCGGCACGTCGCTGTAGTCGCGCCCGACGGCGGCGGCCACGTGCCGCTCGCCGGCCATCACATTGTTGGTCGGATCAAAGCCGACCCAGCGCAGGCTCGGCAGGAAGACCTCGACCCAGGCGTGGGTGGCGTCGGGATCGGAGCGGTCGCCGCTGTCGCGGTCGGTGAAGAGATAGCCCGACACGTACCGCGCCGGAATGCCCCAGGCCCGGCAAAGCGCGATCATGATGTGGCTGAAGTCCTGGCAGACGCCGCGGCGCTCGCGCAGGGCGTCGTCGATCGGACTGTCGGCTTCCGTGACCCCGGTCTCATAGGCGAAGGATTCGTAGATGATCTTCGACAGTTCGCTGACCGCGGTCAGGGGGTCGCGCTGGCGCAGGCGGCCGATGTCATGATCGGCTGCAAAGGCGCGCAGCAGGTCGGTCTGAACCGCAAAGCCGTGCTCGCGCAGGAAGTCGAACTGGTCGCCCTGCACGAAATCGCTGCGCAGCCGGTCCCATTCGCCCATGTCGAGGGCCTCGGGCAGGGGAATCTCGGCCTGGGTCTCGACGGCCGAACGGGCCACGATGGTCAGGCGGTCGTGCGGTTGCGGCACGTCGAAGTGGTAGACGGCGTTGCCGAAGGTGTCGGCGTAGGAGAACAGCTGCGTGCCAGGATCGATCTCCAGGTCGAAGCTCACCAGCCGCTGGCGCGCGCCTTTCTGAGGCTGCATCCAGACCTCCATGAGGCTTTCGCGAACCGGGGCGGCGTAGTGGTACTGGGTGACGTGGCGGATTTCGAGAAGCACGGGATTCCTTAGGCCGGAAGGCGCATTTCGAGGGGATAGGCCACGAAGGCGTCGTAGACCCCGCGGTGGATTTCGCCGCACTCGGCCAGCACGCCCTCCAGGAAGGCGTGCGACCCGTCGCGCTCGATCTCGCCCATGTCGGCATATTGCAGCCGCGCCTTCAGCCGGCCGGCCAGGCGCTCTGGCCCCACATGCACCGCCTCGGCGTGGCGGCTGAGCATGGAAAGATGGGCTTCGATCTCATCGGTGCAGAAGCGGATGGACCGGGGGAATTCGGCGTTCAGCAGCAGGAATTCCAGGATCGGCCGGGCGCGGACATCGGCGGTATAGGCCCGCAGATAGGGCTCGAGCGCACAGCTCATGCGCAGCACGGCGGTCAGGGTCGGGTGGTCGAGCTGTTCCACGCCGCGGCCGAAACAGACCTCAAGCAGTCGTCCGATCAGCTGGGCGCGTTCGAGATGGGCGCCGAGCAGCAGGAACCGCCAGCCCTCGCCGTGGCTCATAGTGGCGTCGGCGGCGCCCTTGAACAGATGCAGATCGGCGATGATGTCGTGCAGGAAGGCCGAGGAGCCGTCGTTGAACGACTTGGCCGCCGTGGCGCCCGACAGGCGCAGATGCACCAGGTTCAGCCGCTCCCAGGTCTCGCTGGTGATCTGGTCGCGGACCTGGCGAGCGTTCTCCCGCGCCCGGGCCAGGGAGGTGACCACCGAATTGCCCTCCAGCCGGTCCAGCGCCAGGGCGCGGGCGGACTCGAAGGGGTTGGCGACCTTTTCCGGCTTGGCCTCTCCCACCGCCGACAGGGCGATGCGCGCCACCTGGGCGGCGGTCTCGGCCCGGTCGAGGGTGGCGGTAAGCATGATGTCGGATAGGCGGGCCACATGCTCGGCCCGCTCCACATACCGGCCGATCCAGTAGAGGCTGTCGGCGACCCGGGCGAGCATCATGAGGGGTCGACTCCGGTCTCGGCCAGCACCCAGGTGTCCTTGGAGCCGCCGCCCTGGCTGGAATTGACCACCAGCGAGCCCTTGCGCAGGGCGACCCGGGTCAGGGCGCCCGGGGTGACGGTAATCTTCTCGCCCGACAGGATGAAGGGCCGCAGATCCACGTGGCGAGTGTCCACCTCACCGTCGATCAGGCAGGGCGCGGTGGACAGCTGGATGGTGGGTTGGGCGATGTAGTTGGCCGGGTCGGCCTTGATCGCCGCGGCGAATTCCTCGCGCTGGGCGGTGGTGGCGTGCGGGCCGATCAGCATGCCGTAGCCGCCGGACGCGCCCACCGCCTTGACCAC
>CALEOQ010000255.1 GCA_937910255.1 uncultured Caulobacteraceae bacterium
GGCTGTGTGCGCGCAGTGTAGGTATCGACTCAGGGGGGGGGGGGGTGGCGGTGGGGTGGGTGTGTTTTTTTTTTAATGATCCGGCGACCACCGAGATCTACACTCTTTCCCTACCCGACGCTCTTCCGATCTCGACTGAACCCATTGAAGCACTGTCCGCCCTTGATAGGTTTCATTGAGGTCCATTCCCGCCTCCGTGAGGGCGCTCAACACCGCTAGGGGGAGTGGCGCCACCGACGCGTTTGGTGCGGGATCATTACGTGCGTTCGTGCCGATCACGGCGAGGAAGGCCAAAGGGGCCTGTTCCGGGTACCGGGTATCATCTCGCGCGCCCTGCTCGATCAGTCGCATGATGATTCGCTGCTGTCGCTCAGCCGTTCGCCGGTCTTCGGCCCGCGAGTAGGGGCCACGGTAGGCGTGCTTGACCGCAATGCGTAAGGGTGGGCCCGACATGCTGTTGCCAACTGTGATCCTATTCACATCCGCGCCCGCGCGGATAAACGCCTCGAGAAGGGCCTCGTCCGCCTCGTGGCGCCCCAAAATGACCGAGCCAAGGGGCGTGCCGACGCCTTGGACGTCTGCGCCCTTCGAGATCGCGACCTTGGCCGCCTCCAGGTCGCCAACTCGGGCGGCCGCAACGAGCAGGTCGTCTGGTCGAAAGCTGTTGGATGTGACCAGGACGCCCAGAAGGTCCCGACGGCCCGCCCTCAGCGCATGCTCGTAGGGGAGCAGTACGCGTCGCCCCGACGGTTCTCGGCTGATGAGTTCCTGTAGGGTCTGTTGGTCGCCGCCTTCTACGGCAGCGATCAACAGATGCTCGCCCACTCCGTTGATCAGGTGGGGTTCCGATCGGGGCAACATCAGGCGTACTGCGTCCTGGCGCCCCAATCGGATGCCGAGCCAAAGCGGCGCCAACCCCGGCCAGCGCCGCCCATCTAATTTGGGATACGGATCTGCACCGGCTTTCAGAAGAGCCTCAATCACCTCCGGCCTGTCCCGAACGACCGCCCAGGCCAACGGTGTGTAGCCGAACATGTCCAGGGCGTCCGCGGGCTCACCGCTCCGAAGGCGCCGCTCCACTTCCTGCAAGCTGCCTCTGCGAGCTGCTTCGTGGAGGTCGTGCGGCCGCACTCGCCCGTCGCGCACTGGAGTGACCTGCCGCAGCACGGCGTCCTGCTTTGAAATGCGATCGTCGGCGGGCGTGCTTGGTCGACAAACGTCTGGCGCAGGAAATTGAGGCTCGTTCACCAGCGCTCGGTTGTAGGCAACCCCGTAGATGTCTAGCCGCCTCTGGCTCTCGCAAGCATCGGGCCTACGCTCGCAATCGTCGGGAACATCACTGACCGACCTCGTGGCGAGCACCTGCCCAGGGTTCGGGTGGAAGATGGCATTGCATGTCAGTCCCATGGGGGCACGAAAGCCGAACCCTACCGCCCACACAAACCGGAAGTCCCCCAGCTGGGCGGCCCGCTTTGCGTCGGCGACCGGGTTTGCTTCCCCGCTCGCAATCCGCCGTTGCAAGTCCGACGCTCCGTCTGTCCGGGGTTCAGCAGAAGGATGGGAAACCACAGGGCGAGGCGGACTTTCCGCTTGCGCGAACGAAGCCAACAACAGAGCGCCGAAGAGGCAGGAAATCACGGCCCGCATTAAGCACAAGCTACGCCAGAGCGGTCGGCGAACCAACCTGCAGCGTTTGGTCTCCCGCTAACGACACGGCCGTCACGGCAGTTGGGCGCCAGGTCCGGACCCTACCTATCGGCCGATATCGGGACATTCCGCTTTTGCAGGGAGTCCGGTTGCTGGCAGACGGGCCGCGGGTGAAATCGACCCATTGCTGACCTTGACCTCGGCGTTGAAGCCAAGGGGCGGAAGACGCGGACCCTAGCGGCGGTGAAATCGAACGTGTTTCGTTGACCTTCCACTTATTAGCAAAGTGACCCGGATCTCTCCGCTCTGCTAGGCTGAGTGACGCGTTGCGATGCTACCGACCATTCACAGGTTTCGCCCTATGCAGCCGAATTCAACTCTTAAAGTGCTGCGTGATTGGCGTGCCCTGAGTTCTGAAGATCAGGGTGTCGCCATTGCCTTTGGCAAGTTCGACGGTGTCCATATCGGCCATCAGCATGTGATCGACGACGCGGCGCAAGTAGCCCGAAGGCTCGGGATTCCTCTTGGCGTGGTGAGCTTGGAGCCTTCTCCGCATGAATTGTTTCAACCCGAGGCGCCACCTTCCCGCTTGATGAGCGCCAGCCAACTCTGCCGCGCAGTTGAGCGTTTGGGTGTGGAGCGGCTTTATCTCTTGCCCTTCGACGCCGCGATGGCGGCCCGTTCTGACCGCGATTTCATCGAGGAAGTTATGGTTGGAGGGCTAAGCGTCCGGCATATGGCTATTGGCTCCAATATGAGCTTTGGCAAGGACCGTACGGGGAATCCAAAGGCCCTCACACGATATGGGGCTGAGTACGGGTTTTCCGTCTCAATCGCTGATCTAGTGGTGCGTGGGGCCGGCGATGTGATCTCCTCCACCGTGGTGCGGAGACATTTGCGCGAAGGTCGACCCGACCTCGCAGCAGCGATCCTCGGCAGACCGTTCGCCATCGAAGGGCCTGTACAGAAAGGCAGCCAACTTGGCCGTGGGCGCGGCTTTCCTACGGCTAACATTGCTCTTGGCCGCTACGTTGCGCCACGTCTCGGCGTCTACGCCACCTACACACGCCTGAGCGATGGGCGCAGGTACCCCGGAGTGGCGAGCATCGGATCGAACCGGGACGCCAAATCCGTCGAGGCAATGCTGCAGGTGACGCTCTTTGACTTTGACCAGGACCTCTGCGGCGAGGTTGTCGAGATCGAGCTGATTGCGTTTCTCCGTGAAGAGGAGAGCTATGTCGACGAGCATGGTCACTTCAGCAATTCACAGGCAGTCGACCAGTTGCACCGCGACATAGCGACAGCACGAGCCATGCTATGTCCCACGACGTAGTGCTCGCAGCCGTACCAGCCTGTTAGACGTCGCGGAGGGGGCACTCTTGGGCCGACGGCTCGTCTAGCTCCGTCGGACCGACTTCCTACCGGACTTCGGCTAACCACCGAGGCCGTGTGGAAACGCGCTGGCGCTCAGGTCGGGGTGTTTGATCGGCTGCCACCCTGTGAGGCTGGGCGTTGGTGATGGGGTTTCGGCAGGAGGCGAGAGGCGGCCTGCTCAGGCCCGCATTGCCGCCATCAGCGGCTGGACGCCGAGGATGGCGATCACCCGCTTCAGATTGTAGGCCAGGACGTGAAGGCTCATCTCGGTTCGGACCTTTTCGAGCGTCCGAGTCCTGAAGTGCGTCGCCCCCATCCAGGCCTTCAGCGTCCCGAAGGGGTGTTCGACGGTGGCCCGGCGGATGCGCATGGCCTTGGGCATGCGGTCGAGCCGCTGCTGCATGGCCTCGATCACCGCCTCGTGCTCCCAGCGGGTGATGCGCCGCTCTTTGGCCGGCGTGCACTGGGCCTTCAGCGGGCAGGTCCTGCAGCTCGACAGGTTCCAGTAGCGGTGCAGCGTCTGGCCCTTTTCGACGGTCGTCATGCGGCGTGCGAGCAACTCGCCAGCCGGGCAGCGGTAGACGTCCTGGTCGGGGATGTAGACGAAGTCCTGCTTGCCGAAGCGGCCGTCGGCCTTGGCCCCCGAGGTGAGCGGCCTGGGTACGTAAGGGATCACGTCCAGCGCCTCGCAGGCCAGCACCTCCTCGCCTGAGAAGTAGCCGCGGTCAGCCAGGACATTGAGGCTTTCGACGCCCATCTCTGCCTTGGCCTGCGCCGCCATGTTGGCGAGCTGACCGCGGTCGTGGCCGACGTTCGTCACCTCATGGGCGACGATCAGGTGATGCTTGGCGTCCACCGCCGTCTGGACATTGTAGCCGACCACGCCCGTGCCCTTGCCGTTGGTCGCCATGGCGCGGGCGTCGGGATCGGTGAGCGAGATCTGCTGGTCCGGCGCGACGTGCACCTGCATCTCCAGAGCCCGGAAGTCCTGCATCTGCTCGCGCAAGGCCGCGATCTTCTCCTTCAGCCGCACGCCCTTCGTCTCGACCATCTCGCCGTCGTGCCGGTCGGCCGTCTCCAGCGCCGCCATGTAGCGCGCGATGCTGGCCTCCACCTGCTCCATCCGCCGCTGGATCGAGGCGCGGGTGAAGTTCTTGTCGCGGGTGTTCACCGCTTTGAACTTACTGCCGTCGATCGCCGCCACGGCGTGGGTAAAGAGCTCCAGCTTGCGGCACAACGCGATGAACTGGCGGCAGGCCGCCCGGATCGCCGGCCCATTGTCCTTCCGGAAGTCGGCGATCGTCTTGAAGTCCGGCGCCAGGCGGCCCGTCAGCCACATCATCTCGACGTTGCGCTGCGCCTCGCGCTCCAGCTTCCGGCTAGACGCAAGCTGGTTGATGTAACCATAGACGTAGATTTTCAGCAGCAGGCCCGGATGGTAGCTCGGCCGCCCCGTCACCTCCGGCACGACCCCTGCAAAGCCCAAGCCCTTCAGGTCTAGCTCGTCGACGAACACGTCGATCACCCGGACCGGGTTCTCCTCAGAGACATAGTCCTCAAGGTATTCCGGAAGCAGCGTGCCCTGACGCCGGTCCTCACCCTCGACGAAGCGCTTCATCGCGACCCCCAGAGCCAATGCTCAGGAATCTAAGCTGCTTCGCCGTTTTCACACAGCCTCCACCCCTTGCTGCGGTAGTGCAGGTCAGCTTCTGGGCCGACCCGCACCCAGCCGTCATAGGTCAATTTGCTCGGAGATCTCGAGCGCGTCATCCACCTCGATTCCGAGATAGCGGACCGTGCTTTCCAGCTTCCCATGGCCAAGGAGCAGCTGGCAGGCACGCAGACTGCCGGTCTTCTTGTAGATCAGCGCGACCTTGGTCCGCCTCAGGCTGTGCGTGCCATACGCTCCGGGACTCAGGTCGATCATCTGAACCCAGTGGTCGACGAGCCTCGCGTACTGTCGGGTACCAATATGGGCCCCGAGACGGGTCCGGCTTGGAAAGAGCCAGTCGTCCGTCCGAGACCCGCGCATTTCCAACCAGTGCGCCAAGGCCTCGCGGGCTGGCTCAGTGATCTCGAACGGCACCGGCCGTCCCGTCTTCTGCTGGACCACGGTGGATCGGTGCCGCACGGCGCCGGCCTGTGCGACGTCCGTCAGTCGCAGCCGTACGAGGTCACAGCCCCGGAGCTTGGCGTCCAGGGCGATGTTGAACATCGCGAGGTCACGCACCGCTCCGAGAGACTTCAGGTGCTGCCGTATTGCCCAGATGTGCTTCGGCTTGAGCGGAGCCTTTGCTCCTATCATGCGGCCGGCGTTCCAAGGCTTGCGGGGCAATCGAAATAGGTCTGGCTGGCCCATGGCCGCCTCCCTTGCTGGCGCCCCCCATTCTCGATCTTACTCCTGAGGCGGCCGGGACGCGCCAGGAGCTGCCCTCGGGATGTTGGTGGAATGCGGACATTGCCAGCCGACCAAGTAGCGAGGGATCAACCGCCCGCCTAGCGTCACCGCTCTGCGGAGGATCAGTTCGGTGCATTACATTGATGGCGAACCAATGATGGTTGGCGAAGATCGGAAGAGCGTCGTGTAGGGAAAGCGTGTAGATCTCGGTGGTCGCCGTATCATTACAAAAAAAAAAAAAAAAAAGCACACACCACCTCGTCGCACATTGCTCACCGATAGCACTTCCATACTGCTCCACCC
>CALEOQ010000256.1 GCA_937910255.1 uncultured Caulobacteraceae bacterium
AGGGCTTTGAAGGCATGCGCAAGGCTGGACGACTGGCGGCCGAGTGCCTGGACATGCTGACCCCCTATGTCGTGCCCGGCGTCGTCACCGATGACCTCGACCGCCTGGCCCGCGAGTTCATCCTCGATCACGGCGCCCTGCCAGCCTGTCTCTTCTATCGGGGTTACTCGAAGACGGTCTGTATTTCGGTCAACCACGTGGTCTGCCACGGCATTCCCGGCGAGCGCGTGCTGCGCGAGGGCGACATCGCCAATATCGACGTCACCTGCATCCTCGACGGCTGGCACGGCGACCACAGCCGCATGTACGGGGTCGGCCCCGTCTCGGCCCGGTCCAAGCGGCTGGTGGAGGTGACCTACGAGTCCATCGCCCGCGGCATCGCGGCGGTGAAGCCGGGCGCCACCACCGGCGACATCGGCCACGCCATCCAGTCCTATGTCGAATCCATGCGCTGCTCGGTGGTCCGCGACTTCTGCGGCCATGGCCTAGGCAAGGTGTTCCACGACGCCCCCAACATCCTGCACTTCGGCCAGCCCGGTCAGGGCGAGGTGCTGAAGGCTGGCATGTTCTTCACCATCGAGCCCATGGTGAACCTGGGCAAGCCGGCGGTGAAGGTGCTGGCCGACGGCTGGACGGCGGTCACCCGCGACAAGTCCCTCTCGGCCCAATGCGAGCATTCCATCGGCGTCACCGAGGATGGTGCGGAGATCTTCACCGCCTCCCCGGCCGGCCTCTTCCAGCCGCCGATCGAGACGGCCTGAGCATCCGCAAGCCCTCGGGCTCAGCATCAACCAAGGGGCTGGCTGCGTGATGCGCCTGCGTCTTCTGAAGTTTCTGGGCGCGCTCCCGCTCCTGCTGCTGGCTGCGTGCGGCGATGATCCGTCAGACTACCGCGGGCCGGCGCCGGCGACGGGACCGGTGGTGACCGCGCCGCCCGAACCGCCCCTTTCGACCAACATCATGAACGACCTGGCGCCATCCTGGTCGACAAGCGGCGACGCTGACAGCGTCACCCTCGCCCTGGACCATGTCGGCGCGACCCCGCCGACGCCGGTGCTGACCATGACCTGCGCCCGCGGCGCGGTGCTCACGGTTGAGAGCCCCCTCTTCACGCCTGAGGCCAGCGAGGACCAGCTGCAGATCGGCGCTGGCGACATCCTGATCGGCCTGCCGGTCGTGAGCTCGCCTGAGGCCGGCGGCGTCATCGGCGAAGGGCCGGCCTTCCGCGACCTGCTCGCCGAAATCACCGTCGGCCGCCGCATCAGCCTCAGCTACGGCGCACAGACCCTGGGTCCCCTCCCCCCTGCGCCAAATCCGATGACCTCCCGCTTCGTTAATCGTTGCCGGAGCTATCTCGAACCCCGCGCCTACTGATCCCGGACGCAGGCCTTTGCATCGCGCCCCTGGCGTCGCGCTGAGTCAAACCTTGGCCTGGGCCGCCCCGCCCATCACGCGGTCAACTAGTCCAGTGGAGCGTCCGGGCCGAAATCGGATTACGAAACTCACGCCCCTCCCGGCGGCAGGCGATCCACTCCCGCTTGAGACGAACATACCAGCGCGCCTGCTGGTCGGCGTCGCCCACCCAGAGCATAGGCGGGTGATCAGCCAGGGCCGGCGCCTGGAGTCTCATGATGCGGGCGTCCTGTCGCAGGAAGATCCGCGTCGCCAAGCGCAACAGCGGCTGGAGCAAGGTTACGACCGGGTGGCTGCTCCCAAGGACCTGCGTCATGCGCGTGAGGTCCGAGGTCAGAGGTGTCATGATCGACAGGGAGAGGACTTCACGCCTTCCAATGAAGACATGCTCCCACCGCAGACCGGGCAGCTGGAAGTGGATCTCCGTCTCCGGCGCGCCGCCCAGCACGGCATAGGCGTTCGAATTGCGTGAGGGTCGGTGGCGAAGCATCATGAAGCCGCGGCCGACGGGCCTGAAAGCTTTCGATTTTGCGTGGGCGGTCGCCCCGCGACGCCACCACCACTGCCTGTGCACGAACGGGCCGTGGGCGGGATCGACCAGTCCTAGGATCGCGTGGTCGACATGAACCGGATAGTCGATCTGCTCGACCAGCATCGGCCGCCCCGAAGCGATCTCCGGCAGTCGGGGCGGCGGCTCATCTGGCGCGACGGCGCGATCGCGGGACATCCAGACCCAGACGAAGCCCTGCTGCTCCACCACCGGGAAGCGCCGAGGCCCGGCCCCACCGCTGGGATCATCGCCCGGGCGGAGGTCCTGCACCGCATAGGCGCAGCCGCATCGGTTGCGACCGATCCGGAGCTGTTCCCCCAGGAGCGTCAGCGCCCGCGGCGGGCCGCCTCTCAGCGCTTGGGTGGTGAGCGCGACATACCAGGCGTCCCAGAGAAATCCCTCGCCGAAGCGCGCGTCATGCGCCACCTCCGCCGGTCCAATCCCGCTCATGCGCGGCTGGGACCGGGCGGTCCCTTCCTGTTGGAGTCGCCGGCCAATCCGACCGGCTCAGGCGCGATCAGCCAGGGACGGAGACCCGTTCGGCGCGCCGGTGATCGGCTGTCGGAACGGCGGGGGGACGTGGGGCCGCCGCGCCTTGAGGCGACGGGCGCATGTCGGTCATTTGCAGGAGCGCCTGCACATAGGGCTGTGAAACCGGCGCCCGGAGATCGTTGACCAGGCGAACCTTGATGGAGCGGGCGGACCGCTCGACCTCGGCCACGGCCTTGGCCGCCACCCACCAGGAGCGATGAACCCGCAGGCCGGGCGTCGTCTCCAGTTCGGCGATTGCGTCGGAAAACCTCATCAGCAGAAGCGCCGAACCCCGCGTCGTGTGCACCCGCACATAGTGATCTTCCATGCTGAGGCAGAGGATATCGCCCCGCGCATGGTGGGGCAGCCTGCGCAGAATCGCCGGCAGTGCGGGAGGTGGGGTGGGAAGCGCAGCCTTCGGGGCCGGCTTTGCGGGCGATGGGCGAAGCGGTGGGGCCAACAGGTTCGGCCGCGTCCTGGCGCCACCTAGCAGGGTGAGACACACCAGTTCGAAGACGCCGCCGACCAATAGGGCCTGCCCAAAGCGCTCGACCACCTCGCGCGGCGCCTCCCAGCCGGCGCCCCCCTGGGAGGCGACGACCATCATGATCAGCGCCGTCGCCGTGAACGCCAACGCGCGCCTCGCCTGTGGGGGCGCGCCAGCCAGGACGGGGCGACAGAACAGATTGGCGGCCGCGAAGATAAGGACCCAGCAGCCCATCATCGCTGTCCAAAAGCCGAAGCGGACGAAAAACCGCTCCTCCTGAAACCCGAAGGCCTCCAGCAGGGCCAGCATCAGGGCGAAGGCCGGCGCCAGGGCGGCCTTGCGTAAAATCCGGCGATAGGTGCGCGCGGCCCGGATCGGAAGGCGGCGCGAGGCCTGGGGCGGCGCGGTGTCGCGCGACGGCTCCCGACCATCGGCCCGCGATCGGCTCGCCCCTGCTGGCGCTGAACCTGCTTCGACACTCATCATCCGCCACCCGACGCCACCGACCTGCGACGGCGTCTTTCAGCGCAAGATTGTGGCTTTTGTGGCACATATCAAAAATTACGATCAGCAAACTCTTGGGCTCCCGGATGGGCGCTTGACATGGCGGCGCGAGGCGAAAAACGCGCTCACTACTGAGGCGGCGTCGCGCTCACCATGTCGGGCGTCGCGGCGGCCTGCGGCGTCAGGCCGCTCACCTCGGGCACGTAGAGCCCCGAAGCCTGGCCCACGAGCTGAGAGGCCACCCAGCGCGTGGCGTTTCGGCGGGGCCCAAACCTGCGGCAGGGGTCCGGCTCGGCGATCTCCCGGCTCTCGCGCTCGGGGCCTGCGAAGGCCCGCCCAACGGCCCGGCCCATGGGCTCAGTCATCTGCAGTGCGTCCCCCACCCGGGAAAGGGACGGGTCATCGCGGCCCACAACATTGGCGTCCCGCGCCCAAGTGACGGCCGCCAGCTGCGCGCCGTCAGGCCCGATCAGTTCGGACTCCACGGCCAGCCCTCCCGTCGTCAGGGGTACGCGGATGGTCGTCAGGGGGATCGGATTGACAAAGCCCAGAGCCGCTGAGGCCGCCGAGCCCAGGCGCCCCGTTGGTCGGATGTCGACGACGGCGGTTCGGATCGTGCCGGCGTCGGGGTCTGGCGCTTCGATAACGGTGAACCACCGGCTCACGGCGAAACAGATCCGCCGATCGACCTCGCCGAGCAGGAGCGCGCGATCCTTTTCGCTCAGCTCATCGGCGTCGGGATCGGTCAGCGTCGCCGGCGCGATATAAACGCGGCTTATCTCGCGCGCCGCCGTCTCGTCGCGCCGTTGGTTGACCGCGGCTCGAAGGCTGCGCCCGGGCGGGGCGATGCCGTCATAGCTGGCGAGATAGCCGCTGGGCGGATGAGGCGAGGTCTGGCAGGCGGCCAGGGTGAGGGCGCCAAGGACAGGCAGAAAGGTGGCAGCCTTTTTCATGGAGAATCTCCAGGGATGAACGTGGTCGCCGGTCAGCCCCCGTTGACCCGCTACTCCACCGCTAGCCCAGGCAGCTCAAGGCACACGCCCTTCCTCGTGAGTTGCGCCGTTTCATTCGCGATTTCGCGAACGCGCCCGCCCCCCGGCGACTGGCGAAGTCGCCGAGGCGGTCTGCTACCGAGGAGTCCGGTCAGCCGGGGGCTCTCGCTGGGCGCCATGCGGCGCCCAGCGGCCATCGTCGCTGGCGGCCTGTCGCCGCCGAGCCCCCAGGAGGCGGTGCTAGACGCGGAACCCGGCTCTACGGGCCGCATGCTCTAGTCGGCGATGTGGATCAGCATCTTGCCGCTGTTGGCGCCCTCGAACAGACCAATCAGGCCCTCGGGCGCCCGCTCGAAGCCGTCGAGCACCGTCTCCTGGTACTTGATCTGGCCCGATTTCAGCCATTCGGTCATGTCGACGACGAAGGCGGCGTTCAGATGGGCGAAGTCGCTGGCCACGAAGCCTTCCATGCGGATGCGGCCATAGATCAGGCTGAACAGGTTCTGCACCCCTTCGCCGCCGCCATTATAGGTCGAGATCATGCCGCAGACCGGAATACGGCCGCGCACATTCATCCGCGGCAGGGCCGCGTCCAGATGGGCGCCGCCAACATTCTCGAAATAGACGTCGATGCCCTTGGGCGTGGCGTCCTTCAGGGCCTGGGCCAGATCCTGGGTCTTGTAGTTGATCACCGCATCGAGGCCGACCTCGTCCCGCAGCCAGGCGGCCTTGTCGTCCGAGCCGGTGGAGCCCACCACATAGCAGCCCTTGATCTTGGCGATCTGGGCGGCCACCGAGCCAACCGCGCCAGCGGCGGTGGAGATGAAGACCTGTTCCCCGTCCTTCAACGCGCCGGTCTCCAGCAGGCCCCCATAGGCCGTGATCCCAGTGCCGCCGAGGGCGTGCATATAGACGCTCAGCGGCAGGTCCGGGTCGCGCTGCAGGCGTGAGACGCCCTTGCCGTTCGAGACGAAGGTCTCGCGGAATCCCGCCCCGTGGCGAACCAGATCGCCCTCCTTGAACTTGGGATTGCGGGACTGAATGACCCGGCCGATGCCGCCGCCCAGCAGGGGCTCGTCCAGGGCCTGATCGGCGTCCAGGCGCGGCCGCATATAGGGATCGACCGACATGATGAGCCCACTGACCTGGATCTCGTCCTCGCCGGCGTCGGCCAAGGGGACCTCCACCAGGGCGAAGTCGGCGGCGACGGGCTTGCCGTTGGGACGGCGGACGAGATGGATCTGGCGGGTCTGAGTCATGGGCGATTGATAGCGCTCATCGGGCGTTCGACCCAGGGCTTGGCGTGATCTTTCCCTGAATTCGCTGGCCGATTAGGACGTCGCCGGGGCTCTCAAGCGATGCAGCGCTTGCGGATATCGCCGCGAGAGCGGCGCGGTCTGGCCCTCGTCCAGGGCCACCGCATAGTCCCCCGAGCCTTCAGGCGTCAGGCCGCGCACGGCCCGGGCGTTCACCAGCCAGGACTTGTGCGTGCGGACAAAGCCGCGCGGCCCAAGCTCGGCCGCCAGGGCGGCCAGCGAACTGCGCATCATCGGCCGGCGCCCGTCACGCAGGTGGAATTGCGCGTAGTTTCCCGCGCTACTCACCGCCAGGATCTCTTCCAGCCGCACGCGCACCAGCCGGCCGCCATCGCGGATGTCGAAGAGGTCTTCCGGTGGGAGAGCCGGCGCTGCAGGCTGGGGGGGACGCCCAGCCTCCACCAGCCCGACCATCCCGTAACAGCCGGCGAACATCGCGTAGGCCAGCAGGTCCTTCCACACCTCGTAGCGATACGCGCCAGCGGCCGCGACCGGGTCATAGGGCTGGCCGAGCACGCCGAAGGCTAAGGCGCGGAACAGGATGAAAAGCCCCACATGCAGGAGGGAGAAGACCAGAGCGGCCGCCACGTGGGCGACCAGGCGCAGGGTCCAAGACCATGTCTTCGCGCCTCGAAGCGCCGCCCAGGGCAGCCAGGCCAGGAGGGCGATCGCCAGCCAGCTTGAGCCTTCATAGACGAGATGCTCGCCCACCTGGCCCCGGCCGCCCTGGGTGAACCCCAGCACATTGAGCAGGCAGACAGCCGCGGCGGCGATCAGCACCACGGCCCAGCCGATCACCAGCTGGCGGTGCGCAGGCTCGGTGGGGAGCCTGGCGCTCCAGCCTGGCCTGCGCCGTTCATCCCCGCCGCCGCGCCGCTCGTCCCAGAGGCCTTTCGCCAGGCCGGCGATCCCCCGATGAGGGGGTCGATCGCCCTGTGATGGAGTTTGCGCCATGAGCGACCCGAGCCCGCGCCGATATGATCTGGACTGGATCCGCATCGGCGCCTTCTTCCTGCTGATCCTCTATCACGTGGGCATGTTCTATGTGCCCTGGGACTGGCATGTGAAGAGCCCCCAACCGCTCGCCTGGCTCGAGCCCGTGATGCTGGCGACCAATCCCTGGCGGCTCTCCCTATTGTTTCTGGTCTCCGGCGCGGCGACCCGTTTTATGGCCGACAAGCTGGCGCCCAACACCCTGGCGGGACAGCGCACGGCCAGGCTTCTGCCGCCGCTGGTCTTCGGCATGCTGATCGTCGTGCCGCCCCAGTCCTATTATGAAATCGTCGAGCAACTGGGCTTTGACCAGGGCTATCTCGCCTTCTATGGCCGCTATCTGACGGCGTCGGGGAACTGGTGCGACGCCGATGGCTGCCTGATCACGCCGACCTGGAACCACCTTTGGTTCGTGGCCTATCTGCTGGTCTACACCCTCGTCCTGGCCGGCCTGATCGCCTGGGCCAGGCCCGCCCTGCTCCGGCTGGAACAGGCCTTGGAGCGCCTCCCGGCCTGGGCGCTCCTGCTCATTCCCATCGCGCTGTTGGGACTCGCCCGCGCCATCCTCTTGCCGAGGTTCGGGGTGACCCACGCCCTGGTGGACGACTGGTACAATCACGTCCTGTCGTTCAGCATGTTCCTGTTCGGCTATCTCGCGGCCAAGTCCGAGATCATCCGAGGCCGCCTGATTGGCCTGCGCTGGCCCGCCCTGATCCTGGCGCTCGGCGCCTATCTGGCCTTCAGCCACTATGCCTGGACCTGGCGGGACGCCGCGACCGATCCGGCCGCCAGCCTCGTGCTGGTCATGCGCTTCGTCTACGCCGTCGACCAATGGTGCGCCATCGCCGCCATCCTGGGGTTCGGCGCTAGACACCTCAACCGCGGGCATCCGGCCCTGAGCTACCTGACCCTGGCGGTCTTCCCCTACTACATCGTCCACCAGACCGTGATCGTCGTCGCCGGCCATCACCTGGCGCAGGCGGGGCTGCCCCAAGGCGTCGAGGCCGCCCTGCTGATCGGCCTTACCGTGGCCGCCTGCGGCGCGACCTATGAAGTCGTCCGCCGGGTCGCCCTGCTCCGCCCACTCTTTGGGTTGAAACCGCAGGCGCCCGTCGTGACGACAACCGAACCGGTCTTGCCAGTTCAGAATGGATAAGGAACTTTCTGACGCCTCGTCCGACGCCTTAGGCCTCTAGGAGGACCTCTGCCGTCAGGCAAAGTTTTGGGGCGCAGGCGCCATCAAGCCGCGCCAAAGGGGTTAGTTGCGGCTGGCTGCAACGTGTTGGCGACGGCGTTGGCGCATTGATGCGGCCGAAGGGGCTAGCTCAAGCGTGGAACGCCTCCAGCCTAGCCTTCTCGGATTTCGCATAGCCAATCACGTCGATCGCCACCGGCGGCCCACGCGGACATCATGGCCACAGGCGAGGCTTCAGAGCGTTCGCTCGACGATCGGGTCGTGCACGGCCTCCAGCCAGCGGCCCAGTCGAGAGGGGTCGCCCGCCACGCGGATCTCGCCCGTCCGGAGGTACTTTTCGCGGAGGAGCTGGTAGGCTGGGTCGACGCTTCGCAATCGGTTCAGCTCTCGGGCGGCGGCGGCTGTCGCCTCCACGGTCACGTCGCCGCGCTCGTTCCGCAAGGCTCCGATCCTGTATGACGGCTTGCCGCCGACGATGTCGAAGCGGATCCCCTGGACGAGGTCGTCGGCCAGTTCGACCCCATCGACGTAGCGCTCGACCAGGGACAGGTTGAGGTTCGGCGCAGGGCGTGACCGGGAGGCGGTCTCGCACATCAGGGTCCCCACCATCTCGAACCAGGCCGCCGTGCCGTGACGGAATTTGGTCTCTGCGGGCATCATCTATTCCTCCTGCCGTGCGCCGTCGGCACCGCGGATGGACACGCCTCTGACGCGCGGATCATGTCGTCGTCAGCACGATCTTCCCCTGGATGCCGCCTCTGGCGGCGCGCAGGTGCGCTTTATGAGCTTCGGAGAGCTGGAACTCGCTATCGATCGCCGAGCGGATGGCGCCGTCATTGAGCAGCCTGCCGACTTCCGCAAGCTGGACGCCGCTCGACCGGACCTGGATCGTGGAAACCGTCAAGCCCAGCGCCGCGGCCTCCACCTCACCGGAAAAGCCCAACGGAAAGATCGGGAACAATGCCCCGCCACGCCTCAGGGTGCGCAGGAAGCGACCGGTCGTCGGACCACCGACGGCGTCGACGACCAGGTCGATGTCGCGGGCGGCCTCCTCGGGGATCATCTTGGTGTAGTCGATGAAGTCGTCGACGCCGAGCTCGCGCAGGAAGCTCTCGTGCGGGGTGGACGCCACCGCGACCACTCGGGCGCCCTTCAACTTGGCGATCTGGACGGCGAAGTGCCCCACCCCGCCTGCAGCGCCATTGACGAGAACGGTCCTGCCCTCAAGCGGCACGGGCTCATGCCTCTTGGACTGAAGGGGGTTGGGCTCATCATGCCCCACCTCGACCATGAACTGCCAGGCGGTGAGCAGCGACATGGGCGAGGCGGCGGCATGCCGGTGATCGATCCCAGCCGGCTTGTGGGCGACCTCGGAGGCCGCGACGCTGACATACTCGGCATAGGCCTTGCTCTCGCCAGCAAGGCCGGCGGGAAAGCGCACCATCGAATAGACTTCGTCACCGACAGAGAAGTCGGCGACGTCGTCGGCGACCGCCTCGACAACGCCCGAGATATCCGTGCCCGGGATGGCCGGGAACGCCACCTCCGGCCGCCATTCGGGCGGGAGCATCTCGTAGCCTTGCCGCAGGTACCAATCAGGCGGGTTGAGGCCGACGGCGTGAACGCGAACGCGCACTTCGCCGGCCTTGAGCTCGGGTCTCGGCGCGTCCTCATAGACCAGGACTTCGGGACCGCCGAACCTATGGAACCGAACCGCCTTCATCGTGTCGCTCATCACACCCTCTAGGAATCTGCTCTAGCGGCGAGATGGGGAAGCGCATGGAGATTGATAATGCGTCCGCTTGGCGGTTCAGTCATGCCATGATGGAACAAATGATCTTCGAGAGACTCGCTGGCCTGGTGGCCTTCGCGCGGGCCGGGTCCCTAGGCAGCTACACCGCCGCCGCACGGTCGCTGTCGATCTCGCCTTCAGCTGTGAGCAAGAGCATCCAGAGGCTCGAGCGTCATCTCAAGGTATCGCTTTTCACCCGCACCACCCGCTCCTTGACGCTCACACCGGAGGGCCGCGAGCTGCATGAGCACGCCCTGAGACTGCTTCGCGACGCCGAGGCGTTCGAGCAGACGGCGATGACGGCGCGCTCCGAGCCGTCAGGGGCCTTGAAGATCGCAGCCCCGCTGCCGATCGGGCTCCATGTCATCGCCCCCGCGCTGCCGGGGTTCCAGAAGCTCTACCCCAAGGTGACGGTCGATCTACGTTTGAGCGACCAGTTCGTCGATCTGATTGAGGAAGGCGTCGATGTTGCGGTGCGCATCGGTGAGTTGGCGGATTCGCGGCTGCTGTCGAAAACCCTGGCGCCCCATCGGCTCTGCTGCTTCGCCTCGCCAACCTATCTCGCCGCGCGGGGCGCGCCGGTCCATCCGGACGCTTTGGACGGACACGACACCGTCAACTTGCGCTACCAGAGCACAGGCCGGGCGATGCGATGGCCCTTCCAACTTGGCGACCGGGTAATCGAAGTCTTGCCGCCGTCGGGCGCCATCGTCGACGCCAGCGAGGCGGTGGTGGCGGTCATTGCTGCTGGGGGCGGCATAGGGATGAGCGCGACCTTCATCGCCGCGCCCCACGTGGCGCGGGGCGAACTCGTCCCTGTGCTCGCTGAATTCGCCGTCGAGCGACATAATATCACGGCCCTGTGGCCTGAAAGCCGCCGCGCCAATCCGGCCGTCCGCGCCTTCCTGACGCTGCTGCAGGAGGTGTTCAGCGAGAGAATGGCGATCACTCCGCGCGCGACCTCGTCCTAGATCTTGGATGGGGCCGGCCGAGCAGGGTTCGGGTGCTTGTGCGGTGCCTGCCGGCCTCTGAGCGCCGAACGGTCGCGACCACATCGACGCCGAGGACCGGGCCAGGCGCCCACGCGCGCGCGTGGGCGGCGAGAGCGTAGGCTCTCGAGTTCGCCCAGGCCGCCCCGACGGGCTTCGGCCCCTGCCCGCCGCAGCGCCAGCGCCGCCCGATGCGAGCGCGCAAGGCCCCACCTGATGGCCGTCGCCGAGCAGCTAGGCGACGACCTCCGAGCCGACGAAACCCATCGCGCTGGTCACGAACACCTGCATGGGCGCCCTTCGATTTTCATCTTGCTGGTCCCCTGGGACCGCCCCCTGAGAGGCGCGCGCCACCACGCTCACCACGGGACCGCGCCGTTGCAACAGCCGTCTTGTCCCGGCAGGGTTGCGCCAAGACCGGACCCCGACGGATCGCCCTAAAGCGGTCAAAGCGGGATGTATCCGGCGCTCACCTGCGTAGCGGCTGGCCTGCCTGGGTTAGCTGGCGAGCAGGACGGACGCCGCACCCCATGTCCTTGAGCCATTGCGCCGCCACCGCCCTTGGGTTGCCAGTGG
>CALEOQ010000257.1 GCA_937910255.1 uncultured Caulobacteraceae bacterium
GGTCGTGCGCGGCTCGTGGTTGGTGGGGTCGGGCGGGGCGATGACGACGACTCGTTACGTCGGATTTTTCCCTCCCCTACGCTCTTCCGATCTCTTTGTTTTTTTTTTTAATGATCCGGCGACCACCGAGATCTACACTCTTTCCCTACACGACGCTCTTCCGATCTGCCGGGCGCGAGGCTGAAGGTCCGCAGCAGAGGCGGATGAGCCGTCACCGCCAGGCCGAACAGGACAAAAAGTGTAAGCTGCGTCATGGCGAGGGCCACAATGATGCGGCCGGCGACTGAGCGGGGGAACATGCAAGCCTCCTTGTCTTAGTGACAAGGAAACACGACACTCCCGCCCTGTCAAGCACACTAGACACGGCTGAAATCGCGCTTGCTTCCCCACCCGTCAGCCCAGCTAGCCTCTGGGCCTGAAGATGATCGGGGAGGACCGACCTATGATTGGCTATGTGACCTTGGGCGTCAGTGACCTGGAGCGCGCCAAGAGCTTCTACGGGACGGTGCTCGCGCCCCTCGGCGCCAAGCCCGCCTTCGGCAGCGACCGGATGCAGGGCTTTTCCAATGGGGCCGGCCCCATGCTCAGCGTCTGCGCCCCCTATGACGGCGAGGCGCCGAGCGCCGGCAACGGGACCATGGTGGCCCTGGCCGCCCCTTCGCGGGAGATGGTCGACGAGATCCATGCGCTCGCCCTGAAGACCGGCGCCGCCGACGAGGGCGCGCCGGGCATCCGCATTCCCAACTTCTACGGCGCCTATTTCCGCGACCTGGACGGCAACAAGCTCTGCGTCTTCAAGATGGGCTAAAGCCCCTGCCGTCAGCCCCAGGGGCGGAAGTGTTTCGACAGCTTCAGCCCCTGGCGCTGGTAGTGGGAGCCGCCCTCGCCATAGAGCCGCTCCGGCTTTTCGGTCAGGGGCTCATAGACCAGGCGGGCCACGGTCTGGCCGTCCTCCAACAGGAAGGGCGTCTCGTGGCTGCGCACCTCCAGCACCCCGCGCGAGCCGTGGCCGCCCGCCTCCTCGGTGCCGAAGCCGGGGTCGAAGAAGCCCGCATAGTGCACCCGGAACTCCCCCACCGAGGGGTCGATCGGCGTCATTTCGGCCGCCTGCAGGACCGGGATCTCCACGGCCTCCTTCGAGGCCAGGATGTAGAATTCGCCGGGATCGAGCAGCAGTTCTCCATGGCGGGGGACCAGGGGCTCCCAGAAGTCCCGCGGGTCGTGGCCGTCCTCCTTGTCCATGTCGATCACGCCGGCGTGGCGCCGCGCGCGGAAGCCGGCCACCCCTTCGGTCAGGTCGACGCCGACGCTGCGCAAATCCAGCTTGGGCGGCGCGCCGCGCTTGAGGCGCAGCTGGTTCAGCCGGGTGCCGGTGCGAACCAGGATGGAGAAGGTCTGGGGCGCGATCTCCATATAGATCGGCCCGTCATAGCCCTCGGCCACGTCGTCGAAGGCCGCCCCGTGGTCGGTCAGCAGGCGCACGAAGACGTCCACCCGGCCGGTGGAGCTCTTGGGGTTGGCCCGGGCGGCGACGCCGGGCGGCAGGGCCAGGCGCTCCTGCAGCTCAGCAATATAGACGCAGCCCTTCTCCAGGACGGCGCCGCGCGCGAGGTCGAGCTCGTGCATGGCTACGTCCTCCAGCCGCTGGACCACCTTGCGACCCAGGCCGGGCAGGAAGGAGGCGCGCACCCGCCAGGCGCGCACGCCCAGGCGCAGGTCGAGGCTCGCCGGCTGCACCTGGTCGGCGTCGAAGGCCGTCGGGCTGGTGATCGCGCCCTGGGCGATCAGGGCGTCGATGGCCTGGCAGGGCAGGATTCCGGGCGAAAGCTTGGCGTCTGTCATCGCTGGGACACTCGCCGCTGGCCCCGAGTCTGACAAGACGCCTCTGACAAGCCGGCGTCGGACGCTGCTGCGGCCGCCTGCGGCCCTTGACCGGCAAGCCCTGAGGCGGTTGATGCGCACTCCGAGCTTGCCTGCCGGGAGGAGCCCCCATGGCCGAAGATCCGCGCGACTGGAACCTGGAGACCAAGCTGGTCCGGGGCGGCATGGCCCGCACGCCCTATGGCGAAATCTCCGAAGCCCTCTTCCTGACCCAGAGCTTCGCCTATGACAGCGCCGCGGCCGCCGACGCCCGGTTCGCCGGCGATGCGCCGGGCTTCATCTACCAGCGCTTCGGCAACCCCACGACGCAGATGTTCGAGGACCGGCTGGCCCTGCTGGAGGGCGCCGACCTCTGCCGCGCCACCGCCTCGGGCATGTCGGCGGTGCACGTGGCCCTGACGGGCCTGGTGCGGGCCGGCGACCACATCGTGGCCGGGCGCGCCCTGTTTGGCTCCTGCCGCTGGATCCTGTCGGAATGGATGCCCCGCTTTGGGGTCGAGGTGACCTATGTGGACGCTGTCGACCTAGAGGCCTGGAAGGCCGCCGTGCGGGAGAACACCAAGTGCTTCCTGGTGGAGAGCCCGGCCAATCCGCTGCTGGAAGTGACCCCCATCGGCGCGGTCGCCGACATCGCCAAGGCCTGCGGCGCGAAGCTGGTGGTGGACAATGTCTTCGCCACCCCGGTCTTCCAGAAGCCCCTGGCGCTGGGCGCCGACATCGTCGTCTATTCGGCCACCAAGCACATCGACGGTCAGGGCCGCGTGCTGGGCGGGGCGATCCTGGGCGGCGAGGAGCTGATGCTGGAGTCCTACAAGGACATCCTGCGCCACACCGGCCCGGCCCTGTCGCCCTTCAACGCCTGGGTGCTGCTGAAGGGCCTGGAGACCCTGGACCTGCGGGTGCGCCGCCAGAGCGACAACGCCGCCCACGTGGCGAACGCGGTCGCCGCCCACGCAAAGGTGCGCCAGACCGTCTATTGCGGCCGGCCCGACCACCCGCAGGCGGCGATCATCGCCAATCAGATGACCGGCGGCGGCAATGTGCTGGCCTTCGACCTGGGCAGCCGCGAGGCCGCCTGGCGGTTCCTCGACGCCCTGCAGATCATCGACATCTCCAACAATCTCGGCGACGCCAAGTCGATGGCCACCCACCCCTGCACCACCACCCACAGGTCGATGCCGGCGGCCGAGCGGGAGTCCATCGGCCTCACCGAGGGCTGGGTGCGGATGAGCGTCGGCCTGGAGAACGCCCACGACCTGCAGCGCGACGTCGAGCGGGCGCTCGATCAGGCCTGATCGGTCTCAGCGCCGGTCAGGCTCTCGGGCGTCATCCGGTAGGTCTTGGCGCAGTACTCGCAGGTGACATGGATGTGGCCGTCCGGCTCGACCATGTCGGCACGCTCCTGCGCCTCGAACGAGGCCAGGACGCCGCGGATGCGGTCCTCTGAACACCGGCAGACGGCGGCCAGGGCCTGGTCCTCGAACACCCGCACCCCGTCCTCGTGGAACAGGCGGAACAGCAGGGTCTGGCCCGAGATGGTGGGATCGAGAAGCTCGTCCTCGCCGATGGTTTCGAAAAAGGCCTGGCTGCGGGTCCAGGCTTCTTCGGTGGAGCCGCGGGCCTGATCCTCGGCCACGTTCTGGATCAGCATGCCGCCGGCCCGCCAGCGCAGGCCCTGGCCCACATCGGCCTGGCCGACCGCCAGCCGCACCCGCGTCGGGGTCTGTTCGGACTGGGCGAAATACTGCTCGGCGCACAGCGCCAGGGTCTCACCCTCGATGGCGGTGACCCCCTGATAGCGGTCCATGTCCGGGCCCTGGTCCACGGTCATGATGAACACGCCGCCCCCCAGCAGGGTCCGCGCGCCAGGCCGGATGAAGCCCTGGGAGGCCTCGGCCACCGCGTCGGGGTCGAACCGGCAATAGCCGCGCAGGTGGCCAGCGGTGTCATAGTCGGCGACCACGTAGCGCACGGGACCTTCGCCTTGCGCCTGGACGATCAGCCGGCCCTCGAACTTCAGCGCCGAGCCCACCAGGGCCGCCAGCGCACAGGTCTCGCCCAGCAGGTTGGCCACCGGCTCGGGATAGGCGTGGGCCGCCAGGATTTCATCGATGGCCGGGCCGAGCCGCACGAGACGGCCGCGGACCGCGGCGTCCTCGATCTGGAACGGGCCGACGACGTCGTCGGGGATGGGGATCGCGTTCTGGGACATGGCGAGGCCATATAGGCGCCCCGGCTCCCGATTGCGAGCCCCGAGCACACCGGCTCAGATCGCCCCGAAGCACCAGGCCAGGATCGACTTCTGGGCGTGGATGCGGTTTTCCGCCTCGTCCCAGATGCGCGAGCGCGGGCCATCCATCACGGCGTCGGACACTTCCTCCCCCCGGTGGGCGGGCAGGCAATGGAGGAAGATGCCGTCCTTGGCCGCCAGGTCCATCAGCGCCTCGTCCACCTGGTAGGGCTCGAAGGCCGCCAGGCGCGCATCGTGGTCGGTGTCGCCCATGGAGACCCAGGTGTCGGTGATGACGCAGTCGGCGCCGCGAACCGCAGCCCTGGGGTCTTCGGTCATGGTCACCTGGCCCTGCATCTCGGCGGCCCGGGCGAGGTCGGTCAGGTCGGGGTGATAGACCGTCGGACAGGCGATGTTCAGCTTGAAGCCGAACTTGCCCGCCGCATGGATGAAGCTGGCGCAGACATTGTTGCCATCGCCGACCCAGGCCAGCGTCCGCCCCCGCACGGGGCCAAGGTGCTCCTCGAAGGTCAAAAGGTCAGCCAGGATCTGGCAGGGATGACTCCTGTCGGTCAGGCCGTTGATCACCGGCACGGTGGACGCCATGGCCAGGCGCTCCAGGTCCTCGTGTGTGTTGGCCCGGATCATGATGGCGTCGACCATCCGCGACAGCACCTGGGCGGTGTCCTCGATGGGCTCGCCGCGGCCCAGCTGCATGTCGGCCGAGGTGGAGATGATCACGTCCCCGCCCAGCTGGCGCATGGCCGCATCGAAGGAGAAGCGAGTGCGGGTCGAGTGCTTCTCGAAAATCATGGCCAGCACCCGGTCGCGGGCCGGCGCGTCGGCGTCGGCGCGGCCCTTCGGCCAGCCGATGCGGGCCGCCTTGCGGGCCTGGGCGTCGTCGAGGATGGCGCGCAGATCGGCGGACTCCATCCGCCAGAGGTCGAGAAAATGTCTCGGAGTGGGGGTCATCGGGGGAAAATCCCATCGACCCCGCGCTTGCGCCGGAAATCCGAAATGGCGCGTCTTGGGCGCGGGGTCCTTGATTGATGAGTCCCGGCGATCGGCCGGGTGTGAAAGCCCTTTAGGCGGCGGCGCGCGCCTTGGCGCGGGCCCGGTCACAGGCGCGTTCGAAACGCTCGACGGCTTCGCGCGCCTCATCGAGGGTGAGATTCAGCGGCGGCAGCAGGCGGACGCAGTTATCGCCGCCGCCGGCGATCAGCAGGTGCTCGTCGCGGGCGTGCTGCATGAATTCGCGGTTCGGCGTGGCGAGCTTGACGCCGATCAGCAGCCCCTTGCCGCGGACATCCACCACCACGTCGGGATAGCGGTCGCGCAGACCCGAAAGCTGCTGGGTGAAATAGCCGGCCACTTCGCGCACATGGGCCAGCAGCTCGGGCTTGGCGAGCTCGTCCAGGGCCGCGCCGCCCACGGCCATGGCCAGGGGGTTGCCGCCATAGGTGGAGCCGTGGGAGCCGACGCTCATGGCCGATCCGGCTTCGATGGTGGCCAGGCAGGCGCCGACGGGGAAGCCGCCGCCCAGGGCCTTGGCCACGCACATGATGTCCGGATTGGCCTGCCCGTCGGCCCAGTCATGGGCGAAGAGGCGCCCGGTGCGCCCGAGGCCGCACTGGATCTCGTCGAAGATCAGCAGGACGCCATTGTCGTCGCAGAGCTGGCGCATGGCCGTCATCTCGGCCACCGACATGGCGCGCGCGCCGCCCTCGCCCTGGACCGGCTCGATGATGATCGCCGCCGTGGTCGGGCCGATGGCCGCCTTCAGGGCGTCGGGGTCGCCGAACGGAACCTGGACGAAGCCCGGCAGCGGCGGGCCGAAGCCCTCAAGATAGCTCTGATTTCCCGAGGCGTTGACGGCGGCCACGGTGCGGCCGTGGAACGAGCCGTCGAAGCCGATGATGTCGATCCGCTCCACGTCGCCGCGGGCCCAGTGATATTTGCGCGCGGTCTTGATGGCGCATTCCACGGCCTCGGCGCCGGAATTGGTGAAGAACACCACATCGGCGAAGGTCTCGGCGCAGAGCCGCTTGGCCAGCGCTTCCTGGCCCGGAATCTTGAAGATGTTGGAGACGTGCCAGAGCTTCTCGGCCTGGTCCTTCAGGGCCTGGACCAGGCGGGGATGAGCGTGGCCCAGCGCGTTCACCGCGATGCCGGCCATGCAGTCGAGATAGGCCTCGCCGTCCGTGGTGAACAGTCGCGCGCCCTCGCCTCGTTCGAACGCCAGCGGAGCGCGGTTGTACACGCCCATGATGTGGTCGCTGGGAACGGTCGCGGCGGACGTCGCGGTCTTTTCGGTCACGGGAGGAGGCCTCCAAAGGAAACGTCCCCGCACGCCGGGCGACGGGGACTGGAAGGCTGGATGTTTTCCGGCGAGAACCGCGCTCTGTCAATGATTTCGCGGGCCAGGCGATGGTTCGCGCCGCCCTGTGTCCCGGCCGCCAGAGTCAGGTCTTGAGCTTGTAGCCGCTCTCGAACATCCACAGGCAGACGCAGGCGAAGGCGATGGCGATTCCGGCGGTCATGCCGACCCCGGTCAGCAGCGAGCCCTCGGCCGTCCCGATGAAGCCATAGCGGAAGCCGTCGATCAGATAGAAGAACGGGTTGAAGTGGCTGGCGGTGCGGAACGGCTCGGGCAGGCGGTCGACCAGATAGAAGGTCCCCGACAGGAAGGTCATGGGCATGATGATGAAGTTGGTCACCGCCGCCATGTGGTCGAACTTCTCGGCCCACAGGCCGGCCATGATGCCCAGCATGCCCAGGATCATCGACGCGACCATGGCGAAATAGAGCACCGCCCACAGGTGGGTCAGCGGCAGGTTGGCGAAGGGCAGGACCGCGATCCAGGTCACCGCCCCCACCAGCAGCCCGCGGGTCGCCGCGCCGAGCGCAAAGCCGGCGACATGTTCCAGCGGGGTGAGCGGCGGGGTCATGAAGTCCCCCACCAGGCCGTTGACCTTGGCCTGCAGCAGGCTGGAGGAGGCGTTGGCGAAGGCGTTGTTCAGGATGGTCATCATGATCAGGCCCGGCGCGATGAAGGTGGCGAACGCCACCCCGCCCACCGCCGGCCGCGTGCCGCCGACGGCGACCACGAAGACCATCATATAGAGCAGCGAGGTGACCACCGGCGCGCCCAGGGTCTGGGTGCCCACCTTCCAGAACCGCTTCACCTCCCGCAGATAGAGGGTGCGGAAGCCCGGCCAGTTGAACCCGTGATAGGCCCGCGGCGCGGGCGGAACGGCGGCGGAGATCTGGGCGGCGCGGGAGGGCGACATGTCGTTCATCCCGCACATGTGCGCCCACATGGCTCAGCCTGCAAGGGCGCGACCTTACGACGCTATATCTAGTTCCTGTGGATGGAAGCAGGGGCGCCTATTGTGGCCTTTAAGGAAGTCTTTACGATATCTAGTAGTTCGTGGGGCGGGGCAACCGCTTCCCCCACAAGATGTAGTTTCGTTCGGCCGCGCGGGGCGGCCTTCGAGACACGCGGCCGTTTTGGGAGGCTCTGATGGGTTGGACTGACGAGCGAGTCGATACACTCAAAAAGCTCTGGCAAGACGGCCTTTCGGCCAGCCAGATCGCGAAACAGTTGGGCGGCGTCACCCGCAACGCGGTGATCGGCAAGGTCCACCGCCTGGGCCTGTCGGGACGCGCCATTCCGTCGAAGCCGGCGCGCCCGGTCTTCAAGGCGCCCCGTCCGCAGCGTGCGGCGGCCACGCCGTCGGCGCCGCGCCGTATCGCCGAGCCGGTCGAGGCCGAAGCGGCCCCTGCCCCGGCCCCGGTGCGCTATGTGGAAGAGGCCCCGGGCTCGGCCACGGTGCTGACCCTGGGCGCCCACATGTGCAAGTGGCCGATCGGCGATCCGTCCAGCGACGGCTTCACCTTCTGCGGCCGCCGCGCCAGCGACAGCCCCTACTGCGCCGAACACGCCCGGGTGGCCTATCAGCCCGCCCAGTCCAAGAAGCGCGCCGGCGGCTCCGACCTGGCCCGCTCCCTGCGCCGCTATATCTGACCACGTCCTGAGATCGGCCCGGCGCCCAAAGGGGTTTCAGACCCGCTTGGGCGCCGGGCGCTCAGAGAACGACGACCGCGCTCAGCCGGTCGGCCGTCGCGCGGACCTGCCCATCGGCCCGCTCCACCAGCCCGGCCTTCTCCAGCACCGTCACGTCCTCATGGACGCGGCGATACTGCCGTTGAAGGGCCTGGGCCAGCGCGTTGACCGACGTCTCAGGGGCGCGTGCAGGCGCCGCAGGGAGGGGAAACGGCGTTCGCGTCAGAACATGCCATTTCGGTGTTCGGCGTGCTCAGGGACGATCTGTAATACGTCCCAATGCTCCACGATCTTGCCGGCATCGTCCAAGCGGAAGATGTCGATGCCAGCATAGTCATGGTCGCCGGGCCAGTGCTGGTGGCAGTGCAGGACCACAAATGCCCCTTCGGCCACTGCCCGCTTCACGTCCACTCGTTTCCCCGGCCACTCGCGCGCCATCCGCTCAAAATAGTCGATGAACCCCTGTTTTCCGGTCGCGACATGCGGGTTGTGCTGGATGTAGTCCGCGCCGACGTAGCGCTCGACCGCCTCGCCGGGGCGGCCCTCGTTGAACATCATTTCATAGAAGGCGATCACGTTCGCCTTGTTCTGCTCTATCGACATCGGGGCCTCCTTCCGGGGAGAAACACGCAATGTCAGAAGATGGGTCGTTTGAGGTTTTTCCCAACGCCCGGTTTTGCCCCGCCCCGCGACCGGCTAGCTTCGCGCCATGAGCGACGCCGCGCCTGACTCCAACGCCCAGCCCTATTCAGTCTCCGAACTCGCCTTTGCGCTCAAGCGGACGCTGGAGGACCGGTACGGCTTTGTCCGCCTGCGCGGGGAGCTGTCCAAGGTCACCCATCATGGCAATGGCCACGTCTATCTGACCCTGAAGGACGAGCGCGCCGCCATTGACGGGGTGGTCTGGAAGGGCTCGGTGCGGGGCCTGTCCATCCGGCCCGAACAGGGGCTGGAGGTGATCGTCACCGGCAAGATCACCACCTTCCCGGCCGGCTCCCGCTACCAGATCGTCATCGAGACCATGGAGGCCGCCGGCGTCGGCGCCCTGCTGGCCCAGCTGGAGCGGCTGAAAGCCAAGCTGGCGGCCGAGGGGCTGTTCGAGGCCTCCGCCAAGCGCCCCCTGCCGGGCATGCCCGCCGTCATCGGCGTGGTGACCAGCCCCACCGGGGCGGTGATCCGCGACATCCTGCACCGCATCCGCGACCGCTGGCCCTGCCGGGTCATCGTCTGGCCGGTGGTGGTGCAGGGGGAGCAGGCCGCCGCCCAGGTCAGCGCGGCGATCCGCGGCTTCTGTGATCTTCCCCCAGGCGGCGACCTGCCGCGGCCCGACATCATCATCGTCGCCCGCGGCGGCGGGTCGGTGGAGGATCTCTGGGCCTTCAATGACGAGGCCCTGGTTCGCGCCGTGGCCGCCGCCGACATT
Organism: uncultured Caulobacteraceae bacterium; assembly: GCA_937910255.1. Classification (GTDB taxonomy): domain Bacteria; phylum Pseudomonadota; class Alphaproteobacteria; order Caulobacterales; family Caulobacteraceae; genus Phenylobacterium. Next base: position 9,601 of record CALEOQ010000257.1, read on the forward strand.
CCGATCATCTCGGCCGTGGGGCACGAGACCGACACCACCCTGATCGACTTCGTCTCCGACCGCCGGGCGCCGACGCCGACGGCGGCCGCCGAGATGGCCACCCCGGTGCTGGCCGAGTTGCGGGCGGGGTTGAGCGACCTGCATGCCCGTCTGCACCGCTGCGGCGGCAAGGTGGTGGAGGACCGCCAGGGCCGGGTGCAGAGCGCCGGCCGCAGCCTGGCGAGGGTGCCCGACCTGGTAGAGATGGCCGCCCAGCGCTTCAACCTGGCCGCCGGCCGGCTGAGCGCGGCCCTGCAACGCAACGCCGCGGCCCATGAGCGCGATCTGGTCCGGGTCGCTTCGCGCCTGTCGGCCGGCCTGTTGCTGCGGCCCCAGGAGACGCAGGCCCAGAAGCTGCAGGTGCTCGGCGCCCGCCTGACCAGCGGCCTGCAGCGCAACGCGGCCGACCATGGGCGCGACCTGGCCCGGATCACCGCCCGGCTGACGCCCGCCCTGCTGGCCCGGCCCCAGGCGGTTCAACGCCAGCAGCTCGAGGCGCTGTCCGCCCGGATGACGCCGGCCATCGGCCGCACCACCGATCGCCTGGGGGAACGCCTGGGCGCGGTGGAGAAGCTGCGCCTGTCGCTCAATCCCGACCGGCCCCTGTCGCGGGGCTTTGCGCGGGTGGAACGGGCCGACGGCAGCCTGGCCTTGAAGGGCGCCGCCCTGGAGCCTGGCGAGGCCGTTTCGCTGGTCTTCGCCGACGCCACCCGCAGCGCCGTGGTCGATGGCCAGCGCGGCGCTGCGCCGCGCCCCGCCGTCGCCCCCCGCCCGCCGCCGCGAAACGCCCCGGCCCCGCCCGCCATGGTCGAGGCAACGGTCCGGTTCGGGCCGCGGGAGGAAGGGCGCGAAGCCATGACGACTGATGCGTTGAGCGAGGGGCTCGACCGGGTCGTTCAAGTGCCCGGTCTCGCCAATGTCTGGGTACCCCCTATCCGTAACCGCATCGATATGCTGGCGACCGGGATCAAGAGCCCGATCGGGGTCAAGGTTTCGGGCGAGGATCTTGCAGAGATCGAACGGGTGGCGCTCGAGGTCGAGGGTGTGGCAAAGACGATTCCCGGCGTCAGTTCGGCTCTGGCCGAGAGGCTTTCCGGCGGGCGCTACGTCGATGTCGACATCGATCGCGCCGACGCCGCGCGGTTTGGCCTCAACATCGCTGACGTGCAGGCCATCGTCTCGGGCGCGATCGGCGGCGAGACGATCGGCGAGACGGTCGAGGGCCTCGCCCGCTACCCGATCAGCGTGCGCTATCCGCGCGAATTGCGCGACAGCCTCGACGGGCTGCGGGGGCTACCGATCCTGACGCCCGCGGGCCAGCAGATCACCCTCGGCACGGTCGCAAATGTCACGATCGCCGAAGGGCCGCCGATGCTCAAGACCGGGAATGCCCGGCCCTCGACCTGGGTCTATGTCGATGTGCGCGGGCGCGATCTCGCCTCGGTGGTTGGCGATCTGCAACGCGCGGTGGCGAGACAGGTTCGGTATCCCCGTGCGAGTGGACTGCTGATCCGAGGTCGAGCTGCTCCGCGTGGTAACGGGCGGTGCGGGGCTGCTCGGCGGGGCCCGCGAGCGCGGAGTGGAGCGCTTCGTGCACGTCTCCACCGATGAGGTCTACGGCACCCTGGGCAGCAGCGGGTTTTTCACGGAGGACACGCCCTTGGCTCCCAACTCACCCTACAGTGCGTCCAAGGCGGGCAGCGATCTGCTGGTGCGCGCCGCCAGGGAAACCCATGGGTTTCCGGCCCTGATCACGCGCTGCTCCAACAACTACGGACCCTATCAGTTTCCCGAGAAACTGATCCCGCTGATGATCGCCAACGCCCGGGAGGACCGT
>CALEOQ010000258.1 GCA_937910255.1 uncultured Caulobacteraceae bacterium
CGCACCTCAGGGGAAAGCCGGGCGCGGCCACCCCTCTGCGCCGTTTCGGACCTCATAGGGGATTTGTGGGCCGCGTCTGGCGCCTAGGCAAGTTCCGCTGCGCGGAAGGCGAAGCCGTCTAGTGACATTCGCACCATTAGTGATCCATATTGGCCGGGCCAGGCCATCGACGAAGACGCCACCCGAGAGCGTCGCGGCCGGCAGGGAGGCCCTATGGCTGGACGGCTCGACGACGATTCTGCAAACGATCTGAAGGCGGCCGCCGAACTCGGCATGGCCCCGGCCTTCTGGGCCGCGCGACAGCCGGACAAGATCGCCATATTCGAGATGGCGGGTCCGACCCGGACTTTCGGCGAACTCAACGCCAATGCTAACCGCATCGCCCGGCTCCTGCGAGCCGAGGGCCTGAAGCCCGGGGACTCCGTCGCCCTGCTCTGTCCCAACCGGGCCGAATTCGTCGATGTGCTGTTCGCCACCCAACGCTGCGGCCTGCGCATGACGCCGGTGAACTGGCATCTGACGCCCGAAGAGATCGGCTATGTGAACGACAACTGCGAGGCCAAGGCCCTGTTCGCTGACGCTCCGGTGGCCGGCGCAGCCGAGGCCGCCGACCAGTGCCCGCGCCTGACCCTGAAGGTCGCCATCGGCGCCCAGCTGCCGGGCTTCCTGGACTATGACGCCGCGCTCGCCTCCTATTCCGGCGCCGATATCGACGATCCGATCCGCGGCCACACCATGCTCTATTCGTCGGGCACCACCGGCCGACCCAAGGGCGTCTACAAGCCGAACGCCCCGATACCGACCTATGACCCGGCCTATCAGGACGACGACGTCCACTTCTGCACGGGACCAGCCTATCACGCCTCGCCCATGGCCGGCGATGTGCGCAAAGCCCTGGTGAACGGCGTGCCGACGGTTCTCCTCGACCGGTGGGACAACAAGACGGTGCTGGCGACTATCGAGGCGCGCCGGGTCACCCGCAGCCACTTCGTGCCGATCATGTTCCAGCGGCTGCTAGGCCTGCCGCGCGAGGTGCGCGAGCGCTACGACCTGAGCTCCCTGCGGCGCATTTCCCATGGCGCGGCCCCCTGCCCGCCGGAGGTCAAGCAGGCCATGATCGAATGGCTGGGGCCGGTGCTGTTCGAATACTATGCCGGCTCAGAGGGCGGCGTGGGCTTCTGGGTCACCTCGCAGGACTGGCTGAAGAAGCCCGGCACGGTGGGCAAACGGCCTGACGCGGAGGCTGCCAAGATCCTCGACGACGAAGGTCGAGAGCTACCCACAGGTCAACCTGGGACGATCTACATGCGGCTCGCCGACCAGGGCGGGTTTGAATATTTCAAGGACAGCGCCAAGACCGACTCCGGCCGCCGCGACGGCTACTTCACCATGGGCGACGTGGGCTATTTCGACGAGGACGGCTACCTCTTCCTCACCGGCCGAAGCGCCGAGACGATCATCGTGGGCGGGGTGAACATCTACCCACAGGAGATCGACAACGAACTGATCAAGCACCCCGCGGTGGCCGACTCCTGCACCGTCGGCGTGCCCCATGAGGAGTACGGCGAGGAGGTGCGGGCTGTCATTGAGCTGGCCCCCGGCTATGCGCCGTCTGAGACCTTGAAGGACGAAATCCTCGCCTATGCCCGTACGGCGGTGGCCAAGTACAAGATCCCCCGCGCGGTCGATTTCGTTCCGCGCCTGCCCCGAAGCGAGGCGGGCAAGATCCAGCGCAACAAGGTCCGCGCGCCCTATTGGAAAGGCCGCGCCCGGGCGATCTGACGACGGCGGCGCCTGGAGCCGCTAGTCTGATCCGAAGTAGCAGACCGTGCCGATCTGAGTGTTTCGGCGGTCGTTGACGATGACGTGGGCGTCCCGCCCGGAATTGGCGAGCGTCAGGGCCAGCCGGCGGGCATTGGCCTCGGCCTGGGCCCCAAGATCGGAAGAGCACACGTCTGAACTCCAGTCACGTCGTAATCTCGTATGCCGTCTTCTGCCTGAAAAAAAAAAATAACAACACAACAAGACAC
>CALEOQ010000259.1 GCA_937910255.1 uncultured Caulobacteraceae bacterium
CAGACGCGCACGTCCACGACGAACGGCGCGACCACCATGGCCGGGACGCCGTGCGCGCCTGGGCGGCCGATGCGCGAGCGCTCTACAGCTTCCGCGCCGAGCCCCGCAGCTTCGAGCCTGCCCCCGACGGCGGCGTGGTGACCGCCCACGTCACCGGCAACTTCCCCGGCGGCCGGGCCGACCTGCGCTACGCCTTCGGCCTGGTCGGCGACCTGATCCAGACCCTGGAGATCACGCCGCGGCCCTCGAACGCCGAATTCACCGGCCGCCGGGTGCTGGTCACCGGCGGCACGCAAGGGGTCGGCGCCGCCGTGGCCGACCGCCTGGCGAGCGCCGGGGCCACGGTCTTTCGTGCGGCCAGAAGCCGACCAGCGGAGCTGGCCCAACCGGACCTGTTCCACGGCGTCGATCTCGCCGCTCCGGACGGCGCGGCGGAACTGGCGCGGGTGGTGCAGCAGCGGCTCGGCGGCGTGGACGTCATCGTCCACAATCTCGGCGGCTCGACCACGCCGGGCGGCGGATTCTCAGCCCTGACCGAGGACCATTGGGTCAGCGAGCTGAACCTGAACCTGCTCTCGGCCGTCCGCCTGGACCGGGCCCTGGCCCCGGCCATGCTGGACCAGGGCTATGGGGTGATCGTCCATGTCACCTCCATCCAGCGTCGGCTGCCGCTCTATGAGTCCACCCTGGCCTACGCCTCGGCCAAGGCGGCGCTGGGCGCCTACAGCAAGGCCCTGTCCAACGAGCTGGGGCCCAAGGGGGTGCGCGTGCTCAGCGTCGCGCCGGGCTTTACCGAGACCGAAGCCGCCACGCGGATGATCGAACGGCTGGCGGCCAGCGAAGGCGGCGGTGTGGAGGCCGCCCGCCAGAACCTGATGCGCGCGCTGGGCGGCATCCCCATCGGCCGGCCCAATACGCCAGAGGAGGTCGCCGACCTGATCGCCTTCCTGGCCAGCGACCGCGCCGCCACCATCCACGGGACCGAGGTGGTCATCGACGGCGGCACGGTCCCGACGGTCTGAGGTCTGCGACGGTTTGATCCGGCCGCCGCCCTTCGCCGAACGGTCAACTGCGTTGATCGACTCGAACGCGGCGGAGGAAGCCTTCAACGATCCGGCTGAACTTGGCAGGATCATCGAAGGCCCGGGCGGCGAGCATGGCGCCGTAGACCGCCGCGAGAAAGGCGTCTGCTTCGGCCGCCGGGGTGTCGTCCAGACGGATGGAGCCTTGCGCCACGCCAAGCGTCAGAACCCGCTCCACCCACCGTCCGAGGTCGGAAAAGTGGCCTCGCACCGCCGTGGCAACCTCCGTCGGCAGCCCTGGTAGCTCGGCCGCAAGGACGCCGGCCAGGCAGAAGGGCGCCTCCTGGTCCAGGATGCAGCGCTCCCAGTAGCCGGTATAGGCATCCAGCTGCGCTGTCCCGTCCGGCCTCCCGGTCTCCAGGGCCGCGATCTGCGCCCGGATGGCCCGCCCACCCCAGGC
>CALEOQ010000260.1 GCA_937910255.1 uncultured Caulobacteraceae bacterium
GCGATCGACCGCTCTGTCTCTCGTGTCTGATCGTCTTCGCTCTTACACTTGTTGCTTTTTTTTTTTTACTGCTACGGCGACCACCGAGATCTACCCTCTTGCCCTCCCCGCCGCTCTTCCGTTCTCTGGGGAGATAGAGCTTCAGGGTGTGCGCGCCCGCCGCTGGATAGAAGACGATGGTGGTGGTGTGCGGCGGGGTGAAGCCCGGCGGAGCCTGCCAGGTCTCTGAAAGCTGGTCGCTGACATCGTCCAGGTTAGCCCGGATGATCACCGAGGCCGGAATCGTCAGGTCGTTGTTGCGGACATAGTTGGTCAAGATCACCAGGATGCCCTCGGGAACCCCGCCGACATTCTGCACAAGGAACGGGGTCGAGAGGGTCAGCTGCTCGGTGGACAGATTGGCCGAGGTGGCCGCGATGTCCGTGGTGATCTGACTGACCGCCTGGCCCACCAGGCTCTCGGTGACGATGGAGCCAGCGGTCACCGAGTCCACCTCGAAGTTCGTGCCCTTCACCTTGCCGCCGACAATGGCCAGGGGGAAAAGCTCGTCCACCCCGTTGGTGAAGCCGATCTCCTCGGCCAGGAACAGCAGCGTCGAGGTCAGGCCCGTATTGTAGTTGAAGATCCCGCTGACCAGCCGGTTGCCACCGGAGGTCACCGACGTCGCCATGGTCCAGGACGCGCCATAGGCCGAACTCACCTCAGCCAGCGTGGTCACCTGGCCCAGGAAGTCGCCGCCGAACTCCACCTCCAGGTTCTGAATCCACGTGGCGCCCGCCGACATGGTGTCGACCCAGGTCCGCGTCTCCGACACCGCTGTGGCGATGTCAGACCCGATCTGGCTGACCACCGCCGCCACGTGACTGGCCAGCGTCGAGCCCGCCCCCTCGTCCCAGATCAGCGTGTCCTTCTGCAGGATCATCGACTGACCGTCCTCGCCCTGCACGGCGATACCCGCCACCCGGGTCCACAGGGATCGGTCGCCCTCCTCCCACTGCAGGTCCTCGTCGATCAGGATGCGCTTGACCTTGCGGCCCTTGTGGAAGCTCTCGCTGACTACCTGGGCGAAACTCTCGTCGAGCCGCAGATAGGTCTCCAGTAGGCCTGCGGTTAGCGCATTGCCTTGGGCCAGTACCCCCTCGGCGAAGGCCATCCACTCGGTCGCCGACCGCCCGCCGAGCCGGGTCGCCGCAGAGCTGACGAACCCGTCGGCGGGGATGGAGATGTCGTTCTCATAAGCCCAGCCGCCCACCCAGCCGTCCGTAGCCCGCCACCGGGCGCGGAAGTCATAGGTCTGGCCGCCCAGGACGCCGGAGAAGTCCCCGGCTGGCGCATGGGCCGGCAGGGTCAGGGCGGCCTGCCAGGACCCGCCGCTGGTGGGGCGGAATTGAACCATCAGGTCCTGCACCTGGCCCGCCTCCATCGGCGAGGCGTAGATCTGGGCCACTGGGTAGGAAGTCCCGTCCGGGGCCTGACGGATCACCCCGATCACCGAGAAATTGTCCACCGCCGGCACGTCGCGAGTGATCAGGATGCCTGAGGCCGACCCCGGCTCTGAGACGTCGCCATTCTCCAGGACCGAGCGGATCTCCACATCCACCCGCAGGCCCTCGAACGCCCCATCGGGATCAAAGGCCGCCTCGGTGATCGGCGGGGTGCGCACCTCCCGCACGCCTGCGCCCAGGGCGGCCAGGTCCCGCCAGTTGGAATTTTCCCCCGTGCCGGGCGTGAAGCGCCAGCGGGCGGTGAAGCCCTGCACCGGGCTGGTCCGCTGGCCGGCGATCTCGAAATAGACCACCACCCCGTCCGGCGAGCCCTTGGCCCCCCGGATGCGGGGGCGCGGCGCCCCGACCTTGGCGCTCAAGCTCGTCTGCAGCGCCGGGATGTCCCCCGTCTCCGCCGCCATGATGTCGGCGGCCCGATAGGCCCGCGCGGCGAACTGCACCTCCCCCGACGCCGTGGGCGAGATGTCGATGATCTCCAGGTCTTCGGTGACCTGTTCGGCCACGCCGACGGCCACCAGGTCGCCCTTGCCCGGCGCCTCATCCGCCGCCAGAGGGGCGGCGAACACGATGTCCCGCGTCGTCGTCCCCGGATTGACGATCGCCAGGTCCAGCAGCACCCCGTCGGGGCGGCGCACGTCCATGGCGTAGTCCAGGCCCGCCTCGAAGGTGACGGCCTCGTCCAGGCGCACGCCGGCCACCAGGGCGCCGGACCACCGGCGGAAGGTCACCCGGCCTTCGGCGGCGCCATAGAGGGCGCTGGGGTGGCGCACCCGCACCCGGTCGCCATAGGTCGAGGCCACCCCGTCCAGCCCCGAGGTCCACTCATGGCCTTCCACATGCAGGGCGGCCTTGGCCAGATAGACCCGACCCTCCCGATAGGCCCGCCCCGGCGCGCAGGCCATGCCCAGGTCCAGGGTCTCGTAGAGATCGGCGGTCGTGGCGTCATAGCCGTCATTGAACACCACCAGCTCGTCGGGGCGGCTGTCGCTGTCCAGGTTCTCGAATTGCACCCGCACCGCATGCACCGGGTCGGGGAAGGCGCGGCGATAGCGGTAGCCCTTGACATTCCGCCCCGTGAACATCTGCCGGGGGAAGGGCTTTTCCCAGTCGGTGACGAAGCAGAGCTTCGAGCCGTTGTAATAGGTGGCGAACCGCCCGGCGCGACCCAGGCGCAGCAGGACGTCTTCCTGGCTGGCGTCGTCGCCCACCAGGACGCTGGCCTCCCACTCCCGCTCGGTGATCAGCTCGTAGGCGACCGCGCAGCTGGCGTCGATCTGGCCCGCGCTCATGGGCTTGGCCGCCGCCGGCCCGGTCACCAGCCAGCGCGCCAGCGCCGCCGGGTTCGAGGTCTCGGCCTCGGTCTCCCAGTCGCCATCGGCATAGATCGGACAGATCGGCGTCACCACGCCCGACACCTGCGGCAGCTGGCCATTGATGGTGGAGGTGGCCTTCACCTTCATGGCGATGCAGGCCAGCGTCTCGTCGATCACCGGCTTGCGGTTCTCCACCGACCGCATGGCCGCCCAGAAGACGGTGTTGGTCAGCGTCCCGTCCAGGGTGGGCTGCGGCCCCACCTTCTTCACCGCGACCTCGTACTGGCCCTTGGCCACCGTCCATTCGCGGGTGACGGTCAGGGCGTCCTTGGTCATCGTCTTGACGTAGATCGACCCCTCCAGCAGCGGCCCGGAGGGCCCGCTCACCGCGCCCAGGGGAGCGTTGATCCACTCGGTGTCGCCCACCGCGCGATAGCGCACATGCAGGTGGGCGTCGAAGGCGAGCGTCGCGCCCTTTTCGTTGACGTAGTTCAGGCCGCCCGGCCAGCTGACGTCGATCTGAACCTTCTCGGTATCCTCGGCCGTGGTGTGGACCACGTACTCATCCGGGGTTCCGGTCAGCTCGTCCGTATAGGCCTCCTCCACCACCCGCATCGGATAGAGGGTGAAGTTGCGCGGGCCAGGCGTCAGGGCCAGCTCATAGGCCACCACCCCTTCAGGCAGGCTGGAGACCAGGGTCTCCCCCAGCTTCAGGGTCGCCAGGTCCAGGGCGCACTTGCCGTAGTGCAGGCCATAGACGACGTGCAGATAGACGTCCTCGCCCTCGGTCTGGGTGTAGGCGCTGGACGCCACGTCGAACCACACCCGCCGGCGGCCCAGCACCAGGGGCATCATCCGGCCCCGGCGAAGCTGGTTCTGCTGGCCCTGCAGGCTGTAGCGGGCCTGACGCTCCAGGTCGGCCTTGCCCGCCTTCGGGCCAAACAGGCTGTTGGTCAGGGCCTGGCCCGCGGTGGCCACCGCCGCAGCCGCCGCCGTGCGGATCAGGACATTGGTGAAGCCATTGCCCATGGCCGCCAGCGGGCCGGCGGGCCCGCCGATCCAGAAGCTCACCGCGATGATGGCGATGGTCAGGACGGTCTGCAGGACCTTGTTGCCCTTGCCCTTGCCGCCGCCCTGCGGAAGCACCGCGATATTGACGATCTGGCCGGGCCTCGGGACCACGTCCAGGGCGAGCGTCCGGTCCTCGATCTCGACCCCGTCCAGGAACACCACCGTCCGCGAGAGGTCCTGCGGGTCCAGCAGGCCGGCGCGCACGGCCGCCGTCAGGATCTGGGCCACGCTCTGGCCCTCGCAGGCCTCCAGCCGCTCGACGCGCGGGGCGAACGGTTCCGGGGCCAGGATGACGGCGGCGCCGGCGCCCCTGGGGGGCGTCATGTGCGAACCATCAGGCATCGAAACATCCCAGGAGGCGCTGGGCCCACATCGGTTCGTCGAGCCGACTGATCACCGTCTCGCACCCGATCTGGGCATGGAGGAAATTCATGTCGTCCAGCAGCAGGCCCACATGGGCCGGACGGCCGAACACCTTCAGCAGCACCGCCGCCGAGGGCTGCGCCGCGCAGGGCCGCCAGAGCGAGATCGACTGCGCCACCAGCCCTTCCATATGGGCCGCCAGCCGGGCGGGGCTCGCCGCCTCGGCCAGGTCATAGGCGTCGCTGACGCAGGGGCTGTCCTTGCCAAACAGCGCCTTGCGGCCGAACCGCAGGCAACCCCAGCAGTCCCAGCCCCCAGGGTCGCGACCGCGCAGCACATAGGGGACGCCCACATAGGCCCCCGCCACCCGCAGCACGGCGCTCATCAATAGGCGCCGGGCGTGCGGCTGGGATTGTAGCTGGCCTTGCAGGCCGGCTCGGCGGCGAAGTCCCGCGAGCGGATGGTGGCGATGGCCTTGGGCGCGTCAATCTCGGCCTCGGCCACCTCGGCGTCCGTCATGGCCATCTCCACCACGTCGGGCTCTGACAGGCGCACCATTTCGGCGGTGACGGTAGGCTGGCCCGTGGCGGTGCGGATGGCCCGCGCCACGTCGCCGTCGCGGATGAACATCTCCAGCTTCGCGTCGCGGGACGGCTCGCCCTCCCCGGCCCCGGCCCAGGTGAACTCGAAGGGGGCGAAGTCGAAGATCTCGCCCCGGCTCAGCACGCCGCGGCGCGTGGTCCCGGCCAGCCGGCCGTCATGGCTGGCCGCCCGGATCGGATCATCCAGGCCGTCGGCGGAAAGCGTGATCAGCAGCACCGGCTCTTCCGGCTCGCCGGCGAACAGCTCCCGCACCAGGTCTTCGCTGATGTCCTGCATCAGGCCACCGCCAGCTGCAGGCCAAAGCTGTAGTAAGCCGCCTCCTGGGCCGCCAGCCGCGCCAGAGCCGGCGCGCCGTCCGCCGTCCACCAGGCCTGGCAGAGCTCGTCGGTGTCAGGCCGTACAAACCAGAAGGGCGAGCCGCCATGGGCGTGGAAATCCTCCAGGGCCACCAGCTGCTCGGGGCTCAACCGCAGCTGCGCCTGCACGATCTGGCGGGCGGTCGCCCCGACCTTCTGCGTCATGGCGATTCCGGCGTCGCTCTCGAAGGCCTTGCGCAGCGAGGTGGGCGCCGCGGAAAACCCATCCATCAGCACCGGCGGCAAGGCGGCGGGCCAGATCGGCAAGGCCAGGTCCGGGTTCGAGGTCGGGCCTGGATCCCAGCGGGGCGGGTCGCCGTCCGTCCGGGCCGGCGCAATCATCGGCTTCAGCAGCCCGGCCACATAGGCCCCCGTCGCCGCCCCGCTCAGCCGCAGCCGGGCCTGGCTGGCCCCGCTCGGCCAGGTCACCCGCCCATAGGACCGGTTGAACCGTTGGCGCAGCCCCTTGGCGGCCGCGCCGGTCGCCGTCCGCACCAGCGGCAGGGTCGCGGTGTTGACCACCGTGCCGCCCCCGTCACACCACTGCACCGCCAGGGTCGCCGCCGCGCCGACGAAACTCCACAGGCCCGCACAGTCATAGGTCGCCCCGGCGCTCACCGCCGCCAGATCGGTGTCCACCCCCACGGTCGCGGTCGCCGAGCCGCTCGCCGTGATCACGATCCGACCGGGCGCCCCCAGGGTGGCCTCGTCCGCCGCCAGCGTGGCCCCGCCCACGGCGGCGTATCCTGTGGTCCCGTCGAGACCACCGGCATTTTCGATCCTGTTTTCCATGGCTTGGACGGGTCTCTTAGCCGCGTTTCTTGTGGCCGCTGGGCGAGCGCTGAAGCGCCTTCACCAGGTCGCCATTCTGGGCGGCGTTCGAGATCATCGAGCGCCCCACCTGTTCATAGAGATCCACCCGCATGCCATCGGAGGTGGGCGTCACCTCCTTGCGCAGGTTCTGGCCGGTGTGGTCATGGACCTCCACCTTCAGCTCGGGGCGCATGGACGATCCGCCGCCGGCCGGCGCGCCGCCAGCCCAGCCGCCCTGGGCGAAGCGGCTCGGCTCAGCCCCACGGTTGATCATCTCCAGCACCGGGCCCCAGTCCCGGGCCGCCTTGGCCTGCACCACGAACTCGCCGTTCGAAAGCCGGGCCGGAACCTTGTCGTCGCGGGGGCCGCCTGGGCCGTTGACCCAGCCGCCGCTCGCCATGGCCGGGCCATAAGGAACCACCACCGGCCCTGGCATGCCGCTGGCCGCAGCCCCGCCGCCGCCCATCATCGTGCCCAGCACACGGCCGAGGAAGCTCGCCACGCCGCCGCCCGACGCCCCTCCGGCCTGCGGCGAGAAGGTGTCCCGCAGCATGTCGATGATCGCCTTGCGCAGCGGATTCGCGATCAGTTCTTGCCACGCGGCGTTCAGCAGATCATCCACCAGCGCCTTGCCGGCATCCGCCCAGTCCCCGCGACGGGCGGCGTCGAGCGCGCCCACGATGGTGTCGGCCGTCTCGGCATAGCGGCGCTCGGCATACTCGCTGGCCGCCCGCAGGCGGTCCTGCTCCAGCTGCAGCAGGCGATCCTGAACCACCGTCTCCACCGCGATGCGGTTGGCGGCGATCGCGTCGGCGAGGCGGGCGGCATACTGCTGCTCCTCGATCTCGCCCCGCGCCCGCTTCCGCGCCATGTCCGCCCGGATGCGGTTTTCGCTCTCGGCGAAGATCTGTTCTCTCAGGCTGGCCAGCTGCGCCGCCGCGGCCACCCCGTCGGGCACGCCCCGAGAGTCCGTCGGCACCACCACCCCCGCCGTCACCACATCGAACGCTTCCCGCGCCGCCGGCTCGGCGACTTGCAGGGCGGCGTTCAGTCGGCGGGCCTGGTCCTGGGTGGCGTAGTATCGCCGCACCGCGTCCTCGATGGCCGCAACCTCCGCAGGCGCGGCCTGGCGCAGCTCCGCCAGTTCCCGCTCCCGCCGCAGGGCCTCGATGCTCCCGCCCGACATTTCGGTCTGGATTTCCTCCAGACGCTCCAGGGCTCGCGCATGGGCCTGGGCGGCCTGCTCGGCCTCCCGGGCCGCGGCGGAAGCGGCCCTATCATTTGCCTTATCTCCTGCCGGGGTCGCACCGCTTGAGGCGGCTTGGCCAGGCTGGGCGGCGCCACCGCGGAAGCCGGGACCAGTCGCTCCGGTCCCGCCGCCTCGGCGGCCACCACCTGAGCCCTTAGCCGCCGCCTCGTAATACTTCTCCAGGAGAAGCGATCGGCGATACTCGGCCTGCTGAAGGTCCTTCAGTTGCGCATCGACCAGTTCTTGGGGCCCGCGGATCATCTGGCCCGTCTCGGTATCCAGCGTCCCCATTCTCGCTTGCCGCACAGCCGTCTCAGCCGCCGCGACGTTGCCTTCCTGCGCCGCCACGGCGGCCAGAAGGGCTTCCTTGCGCTGCTCGGCCAGGGCGCCCGCATATCGCCGGCTTGCGGTTTCAGCCCGCGAGGCGGCGGCTGCGGCATTGTCCAGGCCCGTGGCGAGGTCGTTGGACGAGTCGGACGCCTCTTCATTCATCTCGTCGACGATCTTCCAGCCGCGCGCGAGAGCCTCCGCGTTTTGCTGGGCCTGCATAGTGGCGCGAGTGACCGCCCAGAGGGCGGCGCCAAGCACAAGCGTGGCCGCTCCGACCGCCCCGCCCATCGCCGTCCACGCGACCCCACCGGCCCGCACCGCCGCATTCTTCGCCACCTGCGCCGTGGTGCTTTGACGCAGCACCACCGTTTCCGCAGCCGCCGCCTCGGTCGCCGCAGCCGTCGCCACCGCCTTGGATATGGCCGCCCGCTCCCCCGTTCGGTCAGCCAGGGCCTGGGCGCGCGTCGCCTGGGTGTTCAGAATCTGCGCCGCGGCTTCCGTGTTCGCCGCCGCCGTGGCGGCCTTGGACCCCTGCGCCTTCAACGCGGTCGCCTGCGCCGCCGCCCGGTCGGCCAGGGCCTTGGCCCGCGTCGCGGCAGCCGCCTGCTGGGTGGCCTGTGATTCCAGCGCCAGAGCTCGGGCGGTCTCCTCCCGCTCCCGGGCGCGCAGGCCCACGGCCAGGTTCGCCTGGGCCGGGGCGCGGACGCCCCCGGCCACCAGCCGGGCCTGCCGTCCATAGTCCGCCAGGGCGGTGTTGGCCGCACGGACCTGCTGCGCCACCGTGACGAAGGCCCCGGCCAGCACCGAGCCCAGCTTCAGGGCAATCAGGGCCTGCCCGGCTTGTATGATGAGGTCCAGGTGCTGCAGGGCGTCTCCACCAAGATTGGCGATGGACCCCACCAGATCGGCCACAAGCTCCAGACCCCGCTCGAACCCGTCCAGCATGTCCGGATCGGCCACCAGCTCCTCGCGGAAGGACGCCATCTTGGCCGAGGCCTCGTCCAGCCACCCGACAATGCCACCTTGCGCGCCCGACACCGCCATCAGCTCGCCGACGGTCTTCATCACCTCGTCGCTCAGCAGCCGCCAGCTTTGCGCCGCGGTCTTGGGAGCGAGCTTGAAAGCCTCGTCGATCTCCGGGCCCATCTTCAGCAGGGCCGTCATTACCCGCTCGGCGGTGAGTTCCCCCTCCTCTGCCATGGTCTTCAAGGCGGAGAACGGGACCGCCATGCCCGTCGCAATCTGACGCATCAAAGCCGGGGCAGATTCCATCAAGCTGTTGAACTCATCACCCCGGATGATTCCCCGGCCGATACCCTGGCTGAACTGCACGGTGGCGGCCGCAGATTCCTGCTGGGTCGCGCCGCCGATCGCCTGCGCCTTGAGCGCCAGATCGGTAACCCGAAGCGCGTCTTCCTGCGCGCGGCCCGCATCCCGGATCGCCGGGGCTAGGCGGGCATACAGCTGCACCGTCTCCGAGATGCCGCTGCGGGTCTGTTTCGAGATCTCGAACAGCCGCCCCTCGGTCTGGACGGCCGCCTCCTGGCTGTCGCTCACCTGCCGGATGCGGGCGATCAGCGACGCATAGCTGTCGCCCATGCGGATCGCATCGTCGGCATAGGCGATCGCCGCCACTCCGGCCGTCGCCATTACCGCCCCGCCAGCCAGCAGCGCCCCGTTGAGGGTCCGGCTCAGGAACGACGCCCGCTCGACCGCGGCCGAATACCGCACCAGCGAGGCGGCCCCTTCCCGGGCGCTGTAGCCCAGGCCGATCAGGCCAGCGCCCGCCGGTCCAAGGGCGCCCGTAAAGGCCGTCAGCCGGCTTCGCGAGGCCATGGCCGTGGCGCCCAGCGCGCCGTTGGCGGCGCCCGCCGCCTTCAACGCCGGCCCCATGGCGCCCGCCTGGGCGCGCTGTTGCCGCAGGGCGTCCGAAAGGCTGTGGACCTCGCGCGCAGTCGTCCCGGCGCCGATCGCGCGATATTCGAGGGTCGCCGTCCGTTTCGCCATGCTCTCCCGCCTGAATGCATGAAGGGCGGCCCTTTGGACCGCCCTTCCCCTGCCTAGCCCAACCGAGCCCTGCCTTACCTAGCCAGACCCCGCCCTGCCGCAGCCAAGCCGCGCCATGGGCCTGTCCGCCGGAGCGGACCTCTGTGTCGTCGAAGCGTTTGGGCTGGAGGGCCGCCGTCTCCGGCGACCCTCACCCCTGCCGTGCCCCGCCTAGCCAAGCCGTGCCGAGCCCAACCGAGCCGGACCACGCCTCACCCGGCACTGCCGAGCCGGACCTCGCGGGTTGTCCGCCGGAGCGGACCTCAGATCGCCTCGACGGCGAATCTCCCATGCCGGGGACGCCAGTCCCCGATCCCGATCTCAAGGCCGGCAACCTGCGCCCAGCGCAGCACGTCATGCCGGTCGATCAGATCGGCGTTGAACTCCACCCCGACCTCACAGGCCCACTGGCGGAAAATCGGCCGCGTCCGGATCACCCGGCTCTGGCCGATCCGCGCCGGGGTCCGATGACGAAACGCCGGATCGGCCCACAGCGCCTCGGCCGACCGCGGGCCCTCATAGATCAGGCGGTAATTGCCAGGGGCCAGCAGGCCTGCGGCGGCCGACTTGCCCTGCTTCGTCCGTCGGGCGCCGGCCATCAGGCAGGCCTCGATCATCTCGCCCGTAAGGCAGGGCGCTCCATCGTCATCCACATAGATGCCCCCCAGGAACTCGATGCGGGCGGCCTCTTCGATGTCCTGATCAGTCTTGTTGCGACGCTTGGCGACGGCCTTCAGGGCGCGGGCGAAGTCGTCCAGCGGGTCGGCCAGCCCCCCGCGGTGCATCAGCAGGGGTGCGACGCCGGTCAGGCGCAGGGGCAGGGTCTGGTACATGGGTCCTCTCGGGCCGCACCACCGGGGAGGCCCGGCTGGCGGCGGTCGGGTGGAGAACGAACGGGTCAATCGCCGCCCCGTGAAAGGCGCCATGGTGGTCGGCGCACAGGGTCGTCAGATCGTCCACGCTCTCCTCCCCGAAGATTTCGGGATAGGCCCGGTGATGCACTTCCGGCGCATCCGGGGAATGGCACAGTCGGCACCGGTGGCCGTCCCGCGTGAGCGCCTGCTCGCGCAGCTCAGCCCACCGGGGCGACTGCAGATATTCGGCATAGGCCGCCTTGCGGGCCTGCGGCTTCAAGGGCCGTCCGCCTGCGCCAGCCGCCGCGCCGCCATCCAGGCGCAGCGCACCGCCATGGGTGTTTCGAGCGGGCGGCGGGGCTGGCGGGTCAGCCGCCATTCCCAGAAGTCGATGATCTGCGCGCCGGCTTGGGCCACGGGCGCGGGGCTGATAGTCTGGCGGATAGCCTGCATGACGATGCTCCGTCTGTGGGTCAGGCCCCGGGCGGTAGCGCCAACTACGCCGGGGCCGCTCCATGTAACTACATGGGTGGATTGCCGCATGTCAATACATGCCATATAAGAGCGGCATGGCATTGCTTCACGACAAGACTTTCCAGATGCGGGCGAACGACGAATGGCTTCGTCGCCTAGACGACTGGCGTCGGCGGCAGGATGATCTCCCGTCGCGAGCGGAGGCTATTCGTCGGCTGGTCGAACTAGGCCTTGAGAGTGAACAGCGGTCGCCACGCGATTGATCGAGGCGGCCAGGCTCCCGACACCTAGGCAAGCGATGCCTCCGGCAACAGATGGCCAGAAAATCGTCCATGCCCACCCTTTGATACCAAGGCGCCAAGTCTCGGCCATCGCGTGGCGGACGGCATAGTTTCCGGCGTAGTCCCCGGTTCGCCAGATCGGGGCGGACTTGTTATCGACTGGCAGCCAGGCGATCACGAGAGCCGCGCCGGCAACCACCATCAACAGCCACCCGCTCCATGCAAAGGCCCGCGCGGCCCCACGCCAACCGTCATCGTCCATCAGACCCTCCTCCAGCCCACTCGCACCTTGGCCCGGCCAGGCCTGATCGGCAACTAGGCGGCGCGCCGACGGGGAACCTTCATCATCCGCTTGTCGAACGCCTCGGCCCAGAGGTCGGGCATCTTCGCCTCGTGCTTCAGGTGCGTCGCCCTGAGGTCCAGCCGGCGGCCCATCCGGTAGGGCGGAAGCAAGATGTAGACCGGCCGCCAAGGCTCCGTGCGGTTCAGCCGGCCCAGAATCACCTTGTAAGCCTTCTCCCCGGCCGGGATCACCGTCTCCAGCTGCCACCCCATGGCCGCCGCCTCACGGGCCCAGGCATAGCGCCGCCCGTTGCGGGCGATGGGCGCCTGCCCAGCGATCGGCACGGCGGTCCAGCCGCCCTGGCCGCTGATCACCGGGGCGGCGTCGAACACCCACAGCAGCCCGACCTCCTGGCTGCGCCTCTTGCTGTAGACCGCGCGGTCCACCACCTGCCAGACCTCGTCGCTGATCTTCTTGACCACCACCGACGCGGCGAACCCCTTGGTGTTCCACACCCGCCCGCTGCGCCCGAACCGTGAGCGGATCTGCCGGCGGAGATCGTTGCGGGCGTTCATCGCCGCCTTCCGCGCCGCATCCTGCGCCGCGAACCCCGCATGGCGATCGGCCTTGTCCACGAAGAGCAGCAGGTCATCGCCCCGCTGGCGCACGGCGTACATGACCCCTCCAAAGAAAAAGGCCCGCCGAAGCGGGCCTTGGACGATTCGAGCCGGAACTGCGAGAGCTACCCTCCGCGCAGCAGGCCTTCGCTGATCACGCCGAGGGTATTCCTCACGACGCTATGGCGCGTCGAATGCCCGCTTCGACCGACTCGACGGAGACCAAGGTCGCGACCTGTGTGATCAGCGCTGCATCTTCAGTCTCGAGCCTACGCCCATAAACGGCGAGCTTCTTGACCCCGTCGTCATTCGCCGGTGTGTCCGCGAACGCCACATACTTTGCACTGACCGACACGTGGTGCGGCGCAATGGCATTGACCAGCAGCACCCCATCTCCGGCGGTGGCGCCGAAATCGAAGCGCCAACGCTTCCCGCTCACGCCCCGATGCTCGTATTCCCGTGCAATCTGGCTAGGCGACACGACCCGACGCAGACCTTCGAAGATCTTCTCAGCCAGCACTTTCTCGGCCGCCACCGCCACGCGCTCCAGCGCGGAAATGGCCGCGGCCGCCGAGGCGTTCGCGACGGCTAGAATGCCAGAGCGAAGCCACTCTGAGCTTCCTACTTCGACGACGACGACGTCCCCGTTGCACTCCACACCGAAGCGGGCGCACTCCCTGGCGAGGACTTTTCCGAGCTCATCGCGGCCATGCAAATAGGCGGCTGCGGCCGCTCCACCACCGTCGGTAATCCTGAAGCCTTCGCCATATGGCGAAACGAAAACCTCGACGGGCTCGAACGACGGGTACAGGCAGTGGGTGACGATTCGAGCGCCGCGGTCGGTCACTTCGCATAGGTCGCCATCGGCCAGGGCGGCGCGAATGGTATCGCAGATCATCCAGCACCTCCTTTGAACGGCAGCCCCCGAATGGGGGGCACATCGAATGATGCCTGCTCAGGCGTCAACGTCAGATTGATGGCTTGCGCTAAGGCGAGCAAAGCATGGGGCAAGCGGGTCAATAGCGCTGGTGTCGGGCGCCTGTGTGGCATGTGACCCAGGCCGGAGGCCAGAGCCATGTCACGATTATCGGCCCACTCATGAAAGTGAGATCCGCAGACCCTGGCCGGCAGGCCGAGCCTTTCGGCGCGAGGGCCATTAAGCTTGCACTCATGGCTGGGCACCAGATCGACCCCATAGACCCGGTTGCCCCTGAGGAGCACCGAAATGCTGAGGCGGTTCACGTCCTCGGTCTTGCAGACAAAGACCAGGCGCGTCCCTTCGCGAAGGACCCCTTCGCTGTCGATGATCGGCCACTCGGCCGTGATCCGACCTGTGATGTGACTCTCACGCCAGGGCGGTAGCCCCTCGTTCAGGGACTTCTGGTCCCTCATGAATCGGTCAACTTCGTTGACCTCTGCCATTCGCGCAGCGGTTGTCATCAACGGCCACGCTAACCGTTGGTGACAAACTCAGCAATTCGCTATCGCGGATCAGACTTTCCTCGGCCGCCCGTCTTCTCCGCCGCCTTCGCCGCCCCCGCCAGCATGCCGCCTTCCCAGGCCTGCAGCAGGGCCAGCAGCCGTTCCCGGTCGCCGTCCTGTGGGAGCAGGACATTCACCGCCGGCCAGTCCAGCCCCACCACCACCGCCGCCTGGCCGGCGCGCTTGAAGGCGCCCGGCGTCTCGCCGATCCGGCGGGCGAGCACGCCCTCAGGCGTCTGTGGCGTGTTCTCTAGTCGGGGACAGAGATTGCCGGTTCGGCCTCGGCCGCCGCTGGCGCAGGCGCTTCCGCGCCGGACGCAGCCTCGGCAGTATTCGGCGCCTCCTCCGAACTCCCATTCGGCGAGACGCCGGAGCCGTTTCCCTCGGCGCGCTCCAGCGGACTGGCGGCGTCCAGATGGACCAGCCACGCCATGCGCAGGTTCTGGTCAAGCAGCACCTCGGCTATGTGCGCCTCGGTCAACGGCCGCCGCTCGATGCGACCGTCCACCTCATGGGCCGCCGTCCAGTCCCTCCACAGCAGGAAGGCGGTCTCCATCGCCGTCACCACCCGCGCCAGGGCGCCGATCTCGTCGTCCGAGAGCCGACGTTCCTCCAGCCCATACCGCGACAGATAGGCCGGCGATTCCCGGATCACCGACATGGCCCTGGCCGCCGCGGCCTCGGCCTGGGCCAGCACCAGCCCCCCGGGGATCTCGAACTCCACCAGCAGGGGCGGGTCGCCGCCATCCAGCGCCGCCAGCCTGGTCTCCCCCACCTGGCGGCGCTTGAACACCGCCAGCGGGGCGTTTTCCAGCGCGCCCATCAGGTGAAGGCGACGGTGGCCGCGCCGTTGAGGGCGATCGCCCGCAGCGCCGGGTCGGTGCTGGTCTGCCAGGCCTTGAAGGCCATCTCGTATTCGACCCCGTCGGGACCGTCGATGTCGATGGGCGTCCGCGACAGACGCATATTTGCGACTTCGAGCTGGATGCCGCGGGCGGCGGTGCGCATCAGCTCGATGGAGAAGTCCCGCGCGGTCTTGGCGATCCCGTCGTCCACAAAATCGTCGTCGTCATAGCGCAGGCGCAGGGAGCCTTCGAGGCGGGAATTGCCGTCGATCTCGATCCGGTACGGCGCCCCCGTCCCGTCGGCGGCGCGGATGCGCTTCAGGGTCCGGTTGAACTGCAGCCGGCCGCCCATGATGTCGCCGCCGCCGACGCTGTTATAGATCATGTTCACCAGCTTCTGCGCCGGGCGGTCCAGGGTCGGCGCCGGCGTCACCGTGCCGGCCAGGGCCGCGGTGGCCGTGGTTTCCTTCAGGCCGATGAAGCTCATGGTCACCATGGCGAAGCCGCTGCGCTCGGCGTCCCAGTCCACCTCGAGGCTTTCGCCCACCAGGCCGAAGTGGCGACGATAGCGGCCGGTCTTCAGCTTGTGTTCCAGGAAGATGTAGGGCAGCGCCTGGCCGCTCTTCCAGGTGTGGGTGTAGTCCGACGGCGCGCCCGTGGCGGCCTCGGTCCCGAAGAAGGCGGCGAACCACCAGGGCAGCTGCGCGATGCAGGCCGGGGCGCGGACCTGGATGCGGTGTTCGTCCAGACCCGGCGCCGGAGCCGTCGGGTCAGAGGCGTTCTCCAGCCCGCCGCCCAGGATGTCGTCGTCCTCATCGCTCTCGGTCTGGCCGCCGGTGATCCCGTAGATGTTCAGGCTCTGGCGGTCCAGGGTGGTGGGGTCGGTCGCGCCGGACTGCTTGCCGATCGAGACCGTCGATTCCAAGCCCTGCATGGGGGCCTCCTAAGACGTGGGTGAAAAGGGTGAACCGCTGGCTCTAGCGGCGGCGGCGGGCGATCTCTTCGGCCGTGGCCGGGCGGAGCACGCCGCTCGTCACGCCGGCCTTGGCCTCGGCCTCGGTCAGGTCGAGGAACCCGCCCTTGGGGCCGTAGCCTTCGCTGGTGCGCAGGGCGAGGAAGGCGCTTTTCTCGGGCGCTTGCGCCGGGCGTTCCGGCGCCGAGGGCGCGGGGGCGGCCGGGGTTGGGCGGGTTTCGGCGGCGGCTTCGCCGGACGTATCGGGGGCGTCTTTGGCCATCGGGGGCTCCTCATCTGGCCGTCGGTTGAAGGGGGCTCAGCCCGCCTTTGTGGGGGCGTCGAACAGCAGGCCCATGCGGACTTCCAGCCCGCCGGCCATCCAGTCGGAATCGGCGACGTCGGCCGGGGCCGCGGCCTCCAGCTCGGCATAGGACACGGCGCCGGCCAGGGTGGGGTCGGACGCCAGGGCGGCCTTGATCAGGTCCAGGGCGGCGTAGGCGGCCAGCTGGCGGGCGTCCTTGGTCCCGCCGAAATAGGCCAGCACCACCGTGGGTGTGGCCCTCAGGTCGTAGACCGGCCCGGTGAGCACCGCCTCCACCTCCGGTTCGTTGTCGTCGATCAGGGCCAGATAGAAGGCCAGCTCGCCCTGGGCGCGGGCCTTGGGCGGGGCGTGGCCGGACGGGTTGCGGGCCAGGGTCAGGCCGTCCACCTCGGCGAAGGCTTCGGTCAGCAGGGCGGCCAGGGCGTCATGGGCCCGGCGGATCGCGTTCGTCGCGCTCACGTCACGCCCTCTTCCACCACCGGGCAGCGCCAGACCAGGCCGCGGGTGTCATGGGCCACCGGCGTGTCGCCGATCCGGTAAGTCGTTCCGGCGTCCAACAGGCGGAAGGCCAGCCCCTGCGCCGGCGCGGGGACCTCGCCCTTCTGCACCAGGACGAACAGGTGGCGCTCGGAGATGGAGAAGCCGGCCAGCTCCACGCCGGCCATCTGCCGGTCGCGGGAGGGTCGCCAGGGGATCGCCAGGCAGGACAGGCCGGTGAGCCCGCCCTCGCCATAGACCGCGTCCTCGCCCGTGGCGTCGAACACCGCCTCGATGGCGTCGGCTGCGCTCGCCAGGTCCATGGGCTGCTCCGGAAAAACTCAGGGGGAAAAAGGACAACGGGCCCGGCGTGTCGCCACGCGCGGACCCGTCGTCAGGTCATCATCGGGGAGGATGATTAGGTGCGCCGGCCCTGCTGCAGGGCGCGGGGCCGCGTGCAGAGGTTCAGCGGGTTGGTCTGGGCCTCCAGGTCGATCTGGGTATCCCAGTCGTCGCCGATGGCCTTGGCGTAGCGCGGCAGGCCAAGCGTGTTGACGGTCTCGAAGTAGGGGGCCGGCGCGAAGCGGGTGATGAACAGGCCCGCGACGCCCAGGGGATAGATGTGGCACTTGTCCGTGTGGATCATGCCGAACCCGCCGTTGCGGTAGTTGATCCAGCGGATGCCGCCGAAGTCCACGAAGTCGTAGATGTAGCCTTCGCGGAGCTTCCGGCCTTCCTGGTACTTGTAGGTCTCGCGCACCTCGGGGTGAGCGATGAGGTCATCAAAGAAGGCGTCGCCGCAGAGGGCTTCGAAGCCGGTCGGCTCGACGCCGCCAAGCTCGTCCATGATGCGCCGCTGCGCCGAGGCGGCCTTCCTCCGCAGGGCCCCGGACGCCGGGGTGGCGTTGTCCAGGTCGAAGTCGATCTCGGCCTGGGCTTCCACCCCGAACTCGGAATAGAGGTCGAACAGGGTGGTGCCATCGGCGTCCAGCACCATGCCCTTGATGGCGCCGACCCGATGGTGCTCCAGGGTGACGTCCAGGTTGCCGGCCATCTTCATCATGCGCTCGGCGCGCACCTGCTCCAGGGCCAGAGCCTGGTTCTCGGAGCCGAAGGCGCGGACGCCCTGCAGCTCGTCGGCGCGGATGTAGTCGTAGTCCCGCAGGTGAGGGATGGGGAAGGTGCGCAGCTTGCGGCGCTCGCGGGTGGGCGCAGGACGCGGGCCGTTGCGGGGCTGGGTCTGGACAAGACCGATCACCCCGTCCCGCTCCTCAAGGGCGACGGTCAGGGTCGAGACGCCCGACTCGGAGAAGAGTCCGCGCTTCGAAACGAAGCCCGGCTTGTAGGGCACCTTGTTGATGGCGGCCGTCAGCGTGGTGAGGCTGAACTGGTCGGGGGTAAAAACGTCAGGCATAGCCATTGCCTGGTCTCCTCATGAAAAAAGCCCGGCTGGCGGCCGGGCCTGACGTCAGGGATCGTCGCGGGAGCGACGGGGTTAGCGGACGATGATGCCGCGGGTCTTCAGCGCCACGCGGACGGCGGCCTTCTCGTCGTCCGTCGCGTCTTCGGGATAGGCGATGAGGTTCCCGTTCACCTCGGCGTCGCGGGCGATGAGCACGGCTTCCACCGTCTCGCCAGCCCCGGTCGTGACGGCGTCATAGACCAGGCCCGCCGGGGTTTGGGACCCGTCGGTGGCGGTCAGGCTGAGCGCCACATATTGGTCCTGGGCCGTGGCGTCGGCGGCCACCACCGTGATGGTGAAGCCATCGCCGGCCACGAAGTCCGTGGCGCCGTCGGCCAGGGTGAAGTTGATCGACCCATTATAGGCGGCGGCCACATCCCCCTGCCCGTCCACGACGCCATCGGGGCGTTCGACCACGAAGTTACCGACGTTGGACGCCGGCTCGGTGATCAGCAGCTTGTATTCGCCCGTGGGCGCGCCAGCGTCCACGGTGATGGCGCCCATCACACCGTTGCCGGTGTTGCCGGCAAAGGCTTCGGCCGTGGCCGACAGGGCGCCGACCAGGATCTGGCCGACGATCTGGCCGACCACCAGGGTCTGGCTGGCGGCGATGACCGCCGTTTCTCGGGACCGCGTACCGGCGGCCTCCGACATCAGGAACTCGCCCGTGTGGGCGCCTTCAACGAACTCCGCCATAGGGCTGGTCCTCTATCTGGGGTGGGGGTGTTGCGGCTGGCCTTGCAGGCTCCCGCGGGTGGGTGGCTTAGGCCTGCGGGGTCTGGGCTTGGGCGCGGGCGCTGTAGATGCCGGCCGTGTCAATGGCGGCGGACTCCGCCTCGCCGGTGGCGGGGGCGGTCTTGGCCTTGGCCGGCGGGGTCATGCCGTTGCCCTGCTTGGTGTCCATCGCCGGGGCGGTGACGCCGCCGGCCTTGGCCTCCAGGATGGCGCGGCTGAACTCGGCCTCGCTGCAGCCGGCCTGGGCCTTGGCGGCCAGGGGCTCGACCAGGCCCTTCAGCTCGGGATAGCCGACCACCAGCAGCTCCAGGGCGGCGAGGTCGGAAGAGCGGCGTGTCAGGAAAGGGTGTAAGCCAGGGTGGTCCGCGGACCAGTCAAACAACAAACGACCTGCGCTGTACCGACAAGCGTCCATGACACATACCACGCACCCTCCACCC
>CALEOQ010000261.1 GCA_937910255.1 uncultured Caulobacteraceae bacterium
GAGGTGCAGGACAGATAAGTTTTTTTTTTCAAGCAGAAGACGGCATACGAGATTACGACGTGACTGGAGTTCAGACGTGTGCTCTTCCGATCTTGAAGGCGGCGAACCAGCTTGCAAAGGCCTCCGGCGGCGGGCCGGCGCGCAGGCTGGCCGCCCATGCCGCACGCATATGGGCCACCCGTTCGGCGGCCGCCTCGAAGGTGGCGGCCAGCAGGCCCTCGCGACCGGCGAAGTGGTAGTTGACCGCAGACGCGCTCTGTCCGGTCAGGTCGGCCAGGGCCCGCGCCGTGACGCTGCGCAGACCGCCGGTGGCCAGCAGGTCGGCGGCTGTGGAAATCAGGCGTTCGCGGGCGGACAGAGAGGCGGCGGTGGAGGGCATGGCCGCCAGCATATGCGCGCACAAGGGCAATCGCCATCCCTGTACGATCGTTTTAGTTGAGTCCAAAAAACACGCCGCCGGAAGGGCTCCGCAGCTCGCATTTTGCCTATCCACAAAGGACTATCAACGATTGTTCGCGAAAGTTTCACGGGACCGTCAAACTGTACATCCGTTCGAAATGATAGGTGGGCTCCACATTTTCTCGGGTGGGGCAATCTCGTGACTCGCAAACACATTCTCTTCGCGTCGACCCTGATGGGCGGAACGGTTCTGTGGGCTGGCCTGGCCCAGGCCCAGGACGCCCAGGTCGATGAGCTGGTCGTCACCGGCTCGATCGTCGGCAGCCAGCGGGCGGCCATCGCCGAACAGCGCAATGCTGAGAACCTGGTCAGCGTTATCGCCGCCGACACGGTCGGCCAGTTTCCGGACCAGAACTCCGCCGCGGCCCTGGCCCGCATCCCGTCGGTGGCCGTCCAGCGCGACCAGGGCCAGGAGCGCTACATCCAGGTGCGCGGCGCGCCCAACCGCTGGACCAGCGTGTCCATCGACGGCATCAACGCCATCGGGGTGGATGAAGGCGGCGGCCAGCGCGCCTTCCGCTTCGACGCGGTCCCGGCCGTCATCCTCAGCGCCCTTGAGGTCAACAAGTCGCTGACGCCGGACCTGTCGGCCGAAGCCATCGTGGCGCGGGTGAACCTGCGCACCTTCTCGCCCTTCGACAAGGCGGGCTTCGCCCTCTCCGGCGATGTCGGTCTGGGCGAGATGGACCTGGGCGGCGGGCAGCAGGAGCAGTACGCCGCGCGCGCCTCCTGGTCCGGCGACCAGTTCGGCGTGATCATCGCCGGCTCGCACTACAGCCGCGAGCAGGTCACCGATAACCGCGAATTCGCCTATGACGACATCGGCCCGACCATCCTGGATGTCCGCAGCTACCGGCTGGTGCGCGAGAGCAATGGCGGCCTGTTCGGCGTCGAATACCGTCCGAACGACGATCATCGCCTGTTCGCCAAGAGCCTCTACACCGAGTTCAAGGACAACGAGCAGCGCGACCAGTATGTCTTCCAGCTGAGCTCGGCGCTCAGCGGAACCCGCGGCTTCGACAGCGGCGACCTCGTGGGCGTGCCCTATCGCGGCACCTTCAATGACGGCCACTACGGCAATTCCAACTGGCTGAACACCATTGGCGGCGACCACCGGCTGAACCAGTGGGACCTTGAGTGGCGGCTCAACTACACCGAGACCGAAAACACCACCGAACTGCCGCTGATCCTCGCCCAGCAGGGCTCCAACCTGCAGCGCGCCTCCCTGACCTATGACAAGAGCGATCCCAAGTTCCCGACCATCTCCCTGGCCACGACGATCCCCGGCGCGACGGCCGGCAGCTTCGTCAGCGGCGCACCCCAGTCGGCCCTGAACCAGACCGCCTTCCCGGTGAATATCGCCATTCCGGTGGACTCGGCGGTGACCTCGGAATCCTTCGTCTACAAGGTGGACGCGACCCGCGAGGCCATGTTCGGGGCCACGCCGGTCACCCTTCGCCTGGGGGCGGAGTACGACGACCGCACGGTCAACGGCACATTGTCATCGACCGCCAACACCCTGGTCCTGCCGGCCCTGCTGCCGCGCATCGGCGCCACCTTCAGCGCCGCCGACTATGTGACCGACCAGGCCTGGGTCAGCGGCTTCACCCGCGGGTTCGATGTGAACTACATCGACAACAAGGCCATGGGCCGCGACCTGAAGGCCCTGCTGGCCCGGCTGCAGGCCGCCGGCCTCTATGACCCCGCCCGCAACACCGCCGCAGCCGACGGCTACGAGATCGGCGAGAAGCTGCTGGCCGCCTATGGTTCGGCCAGGTGGGAGATCGGCGCCGCCCAGATCGTCGCCGGCGCCCGGGTCGAGCGCTTCGAGCAGACCATCGACGGCTTCCTGACCGCCGGCACGGTGACCACGCCGGTCGCCTACGAGAACGAGGACACCTCGATCTTCCCCAGCGTCAATGTGAAGTACGACCTGGACGCCGACACGGTGCTGCGCCTGGCGGTCTCCACCGGCATCGCGCGGCCGTCCTTCGGCACGGTCCGGGCCGGGGCCACGATCAATGACGTGGGTCGCGGCGTCACCGGCGGCAATCCGACCCTGGAGCCGGAACGCACCATCGGCCTGGACGGCGCCTATGAGCGCTACCTGCCCGGCGCCGGCCTGGCCTCGGTCAGCGCCTTCTACCGCTCGGTGGACAATGTGCTCTACGACGCCGTCTCCAAGGTCACCGACGACCGCTTCGACGCCGCGGGCGTGGACCGCACCGGCTATGACTACACCACCACCCTGAACGGCGGGAGCGGCAAGCTCTACGGCCTGGAACTGGCCTATCTGCAGCAGTTCGAGTTCCTGCCGGGCGCCTGGAGCGGCCTGGGCTTCCAGGGCAATGTCACCTTCCTGAAGGGCGACTTCGAGACGCAGGACGGCCGCACCGAGCAGTTCCCCGGCACCTCGGAGCGCATCCTCAACACCTCGGTCTTCTACGAGAAGTACGGCCTCTCGGCCCGGCTGAGCTACCAGTGGCGCGACGACTGGCAAGACACCATCGGCGGCCTCGGCTCGGGCGAGTTCCGGGCCGCCACCGAGAGCCTGGACCTGTCCCTGCGCTACGCCGTCAACGAACGCTTCAGCGTCTTCCTCGACGCCAACAACCTCACCGACGAAGTCTATGTCGCCTACGAGGGCTCCGAGGAATTCCCCACCGAAGTCGAGCAGGTCGGCGCCCGCTGGATGGCTGGCGTCCGCTTCACCTACTGATCTGGAGACCCGAACATGATGCGCTCGATCGCCCGCCGCGGCGCCCTGATTTCCGCCCTCTGGCTGTTCGCCGGCACGGCTCAGGCCGCCATCGTCAACGCCGAGGCCCATAGGGCCGAGGACGGCGCCCTGGCCCTGTCCTGGACCGAGACCAACGGCGCGGCGGTCGACGTCTTCATGGGCCAGGACGCCCAGGCCCCGCTGGATCAGATGACCCTGGTCTCGAAGACCGACGCCGACGGCCGCCACAGCCTGACGCCGGCCTCGGCGGCGGCCCGCCAGTACTTCATCCTCCGGGCGGCGGACGGGACCCGCTACCGCCTGGCCGAGCGGCTGGTGCCGCTGGACGGCGCCATGAACTTCCGCGACGTGGGCGGCTATGAGACCACCGACGGCCGGTTCGTCCGCTGGGGCAAGATCTACCGCTCCGCGGCCCTGGCGGGCCTGACCCCGCAGGACCTGGAGAAGATCCGCAACCTCGACATCCGGTATGTCTATGATCTGCGCTCGGTGGATGAGCGTCGTTCCGAGCCGACCCGTTGGCCAGACACCGGCGCGACCATGGCCAGCCTCGACTATGACATGGACATCTCGGCCTTCATGGCCGCCTTCGCCGACGGGCCTACGCCGGACAAGGTGCGCGCGGCGATGACCTCCTTCTATCCGGCCGTGGTCGACAGCCATAAGGGCCAGTTCCGCGCCGTCTTCGCCGAGCTGCTGGAGGGCGACGACGGGGCCATCCTCTACCACTGCTCGGCCGGCAAGGACCGGACCGGCGTGCAGACCGCGCTGATCCTCTCGGCCCTGGGCGTGCCGCGGGAGACGGTGATCGAGGACTTCCTGCTGTCCAACCAGCACCACCGGATGTCGGGCGAGGCCGGCCCCATGGCCGGCATGCCGCCTGAGGTTCTGGAGGTCCTCGGCGGGGTCGAGCGGCCCTATCTCGAGGCCTTCTTCGCCGAGATTGACCGGCGCTATGGCGGCGTCGAAGGCTACCTGGCCGCCGAACTCGAGGTGGACGCAGCCGACATCCAACGCCTGCGGGCGCTCTACACCGAATAGGCCCTGGCTGCGGCGGCCCCCTAAAGCCGCCGCACGCCTTCCCGCCGCAGGTCGGCCAGGTTGGGCATGCCGTTGACGGCCATGAAGAGGTCGGCCTCGGCCAGGATGCACTTCAGCACGTGGGCGGCGCCGGCCGCGCCGTCCAGGGCCAGGCCATAGACGAAGGGGCGTCCGACGCCCACGGCCGCAGCCCCCATGCCCAGCGCCTTGACCACGTCGGAGCCCGAGCGGACGCCGGAGTCGAACCACACGGGCACGTCGCCGCTGGCCTTGACCACATCAGGCAGCATGTCGATGGCCGCGATGCCGCCATTGGCCTGCCGGCCGCCGTGGTTGGAGCAGTAGATGCCGTCAGCCCCCAGATCCACGGCCTTGCGGGCGTCGTCGGGGTGGCAGATTCCCTTCAGGATGATCGGCAGCTTGGTCACCGACTTCAGCCAGGCGATGTCTTCCCACAGCATCGGCCGGCCAAACAGCGAGCCCCACAGCGCCACGGCCTCGGCCGGCGCGTCGGAGGCGTCCTTGCCGAGCAGTTTCTGGAAGACCGGATCGGCGGTGTAGTTCTTCAGCACGTGGCCGCGCAGCTGCGGGAAGTTGCCGGCGTTCAGGTCGCGCGGCCGGAAGCCGGTCACCCAGGTGTCCAGGGTGACGATGATCCCGCGATAGCCGGCCGCCTCGGCCCGGGCGATCAGGCTCTCGGCCAGTTCCTTGTTGCGCGGCGTATAGAGCTGGAAGAAGCCCGGCGTGTCGCCCAGGTGCGGCGCCACATCCTCCATCGTGTCGTTGCCGAGTGTCGAGACGACCATGGGCACGCCAGTCATGGCCGAGGCCTGGGCCGCGGCGATGTCCCCGTGCTGGTCCTGGCTGCACATGGCCGTCACCCCGATGGGCGCCATGAACAGCGGCGAGTGATAGGTGTGGCCAAAGAGGTCGGCTGACAGGTCGCGGGTCCCGGTCTCGACCATCATCCGCGGGACCATGCCCCAATGGTGGAAGGCCAGCGCATTCTGATCCTGGGTGAACTCGTCGCCGCAACCGCCCTGGACGTAGTTGAGCACGTGATCGGGCATCGCCGCCGTGGCGCGCTTGACCAGGGTCGCATAGTCCACCGGCACGGTCGGCAGCACGCCGCGCAGACCCAGACCATAGATCTCGTTCTGATAGCTTCCGAACTGCGCCATCGCTCCGGCCTCCTCCGCCCTGTTGTGTTTGGCCGACGAAGCCACGGCGGACCGCGGCAGGTCAAAGGATTCGTAGGCCGCGACGGTCGATCCCGCCGGTGTCAGGCGCCCCCACCCGTGACCGGACCGCCATCGGTCCGGCTGATGAAGATCACCGAAGGCCGCGGCGGCAGGGCGGGATCGCCGTCTGGCCACCGCGCCGTCACCTCCGCCAGGGACGCCCTGCCCTCGGCCGGATGCTGGATCGCGACGAACAGGCCTGATCCGTCCGGGATAAAGGCCGGACTGCAGCACTCGGCCCCGGCGGGGGGCGAATAGAAGAGCCGCGGCCAGGCGCGGGCGTCGCCCTCCGCGGCCATCACCCAGAGCCCGTCGTGGTTCCGGCGGCCGGGGCCGTCGGTGCAGACCCAGAGATGGCCCGCCGCATCGAAGGCCAGATTGTCCGGCGCCTCGAACCAGTCCTCGGGGCCGGCGTCAGGATGAAAGCGGGCGCCCTCGCCGGGCTCGGCCGGGTCGCCGCAGAGGGCGAAGATGGTCCAGGCGAAGCGGTCGGCGGCGTGGTCTGGTCCCAGGCGCGTATTGGGCGGGACAAGCTCAAGCAGATGGCCTGCGGCATTAGCGCGCCGGGGATTGGCGGGGTTGGCGCCGGCGGGTCGATCTTCGCCGGCCCCGGTCAGGGCGATGATGATGCGGCCGGTCTTCGGGTCCGGCAGATAGCCCTCGGGCGAATCCATCGGCGTGGCGCCCACCAGATCCGCCGCGCGGCGGGTCTCCACCAGCACATCGGCCTGGCTGTGGAAGCCGTTCGCGGCGCTCAGCGGGCCTGTCCCATAGACCAGGGGCAGCCAGTCCACCGCGCCCTCGGCGGAGAAGCGGGCGACGCTAAGGACGCCCTCGTCCAGCAGGTCGCGATTGGCCGCGCGATGGTTTGGGTCAAACGACTTGGCGGTGACGAAGCGGTAGCAATACTCATACTCCCAGTCGTCGCCGAGATAGACGACCACGCGACCGTCCGGGGCCAGGGCGCATTGGGCGCCCTCATGGGCGAAGCGGCCCAGCGCCGTGCGCTTGACCGGCGCAGCATCGGGGTCGAACGGGTCGATCTCCACCACCCACTCGAAGCGGTTCGGCTCATTGGGCTCATGGTTGATGTCGAACCGCCGGTCGGCGCGCGCCCAACCATAGCGGCCGTGGGGCTCCAGCTCGGCATAGTGGTTGCGCGCCAGGTGGGCCGGATCGGGATGGCCGCTGACCTCACCGCCGAAGAAGTCGGCCGAGCCCTCCTCCCCCGACAGCACCGTACCCCAGGGGGTGACGCCGCCATTGCAGTTATCGTGGGTTCCGAGCACCTGCCGCCCGGTAGGATCGGCGACCGTCCGCAGCTTGGCATGCCCCGCGGCCGGGCCGGATACGCGCATGGGGGTCGTGGCGCTCACCCGACGGTTGAAGCGGCTGTCCAGCACCGGCGACCAGGCGCCTTCCGCCCGGCGAAGCTCGACCACCGACAGGCCACAGGCGGCCATGGTGAAACGCACCTGCTCCAGGGTCATCTCCGCCGCGGCGGTCGCCTCCTGAAGGCCCGGAAACATCAGGTGAGGATTGGGGTACTCGTGATTGACCACCAGCAGGCCGCGATCGGGATCGCCGTCTTCCAGGGGCAGGAACGCGGTGAAGTCATTGTTGAAGCCGAACTGGCGGGCGGCGGCGCGGGCGTCCGGGCGAACCGGGTCGAAGGCCGGCGCGTCCGACCACAGGCGATCGCCCCATCGCAGCACGATGGCCCGACGATAGCCCTCCGCCACGGCCTCGCGGGGACCGATCGCAGGCGAGAGCGGCCGGAAGCCCAGTCCGCCGGCCAAAGCCGCCGGAGGCGCCAGGGACAGCGCCGCCGCCCCTAGCAACAGGCGACGGCGGTCGATGAGCGAGGAGATCGGCTCTCCTCGCCCAACCTTCGCCGGAGCGGCGCGCCCCTTGTCGTTAAACACCCGCTCCGGCCAGTCCATCATGGTCTCCCTGGGGGATCTTAGAACCGGTAGTTGAGGCCGAAGGTCACGGTGCGCCCGCTATAGGTGGCGCCCTCCAGATAGGACGAGCCCTCGCCGTAGCGCTCGTCGACGATCGGCTTGTCGCCGTCGTTCAAGAGATCGACCGCATTGACGAAGATACGCGCCTTGGGGGTCAGGGCGTAGCGGAACTGCCCGTCCAGCGAGCCATAGGGCTCCTCGACGATGCGGGTCCCATAGCTGGAGAACCGCACCGCCTGGCTGTCGCGCCAGCCATAGGCCAGCGTCGCCTCGATCCCGTGCTTCTGATAGGTGACCGCGCCGGTGACGATCGTTTCCGGCGCGTTGAAGAAGTCACCGCCGTCGATGCCCTCGACCCCCGTATCGGCGTCGCTCCTCTGGAAGGTGGCGTTGGCGTAGACACCGAGGCCATTCCAGGCGCCGGGAAGTTCGATGAACTGTCGGACCAGGTTGAACTCCGCCCCATAGACGGTGGCGTCCTCGCCATTGGCGTAGGTGACGATGTCGTCGATGACCTTGCCGGCCAGGCGAGGATCGTTCTCGAAGCGCGACCGGTCGCCCTCGGCCTCGATGGCGATGCCGCTGAAGATGAAGCGCTCGATCCGCTTGTAGTAGACGCCGGCCGAGATCACCCCGATCGAGCCGAAGTAACGCTCGACCCCCAGGTCGAAGTTGTAGGCGTAGGCCGGCTTCAGGCCCGGATTGCCGATGGTGACATCGACCTCGCCGTCATCCTCCTCGATCTCGGTGGCGCCCGAGATGAACAGCGGCTCGGGGCGGGCGATCGAGGTGAAGAAGGCCCCGCGGAACACGAGATCATCGGACGGGCGGTAGTTGACCTGAACCCGCGGCAGCCAGCTGGTGTAGTCGGCCTTTCCGGTGATCCGGCGGAACTGCGGGTCGGCGTCTTCAAGCTCGATCGCCTCCCAATTGTCCGACTCCACCCGCGCATGGTCCACCCGCAGGCCGCCGATCGCCTCCCAGGCGCCCCAGTCGGCCTTGGCCATGCCGTAGAGTGCGAAGACGTCCTCGCGGCTCTCATAGCTGTCGGCGTCCAGCGGGATCACGCCATCCTCGACATAGGCGTTCTCGAAGTCGGGATCGTTATCGACCAGTTGCTGCGAATAGGCGCGCCAGGCCTTCACCTGGTCGATGTTCAGCGACAGAAAGGCTGGGTAAGGCGCGCCTGTGACCGAAACATCCACCAGCGGACCAACGCCGAAGTCGGTCAGGCTGAGCGGCCCTTCCAACTCCATCACATTGCCCTCTTTCAGCACGCGCTTGGACCGCTCGGCCTTGGCGCCGACCTTCACGCTGCGCAGCCAGTCGGAGGCCGGCTCATAGGTGACGTCGAGGTGGACGGCGTAGCGGCTGTTCTCCTGATCATCGATGTCGATGTCGTTGTAGCCGAGCTCATAGCCCGATGGATCGGCGATGCGGGCGACATCCGCCGCCGTGAGGTTTGGCCGGGGGAAGTCTCCCGAGCGGTCGTAGTCCAGCAGGTTGCTGTCCAGCTCGACCTCGAAAGCAACCTCATTGTCGAAGGGTTCGTTGCGCACGCCCGACGAGAAGCCGAGACCATACTCGTAGGTGAACGGTCCGGCGTGGGTCACGCCGCTCAGCACATAGGATTGTTGGGTGAGCTCGGTCTCCTCATACTGATTGAAGATCGAGGCCGTGCCCGGCTCGGTCAGGATCAAGGCGCCGCCGTCGTCGTACTCGTCGGTCCCGGCCTCGAAATAGAGGGCGCGGCTGAGCTCCTGATCATAGAGCCGGTTATAGCTGCCCTTGAAGGTCAGCTCGGTGGCGTTGGAGATGGCCCAGTTCAGCGCCAGGTTGGCCGAGATGTTTTCCCGATCATCCTCGTACTGGGTGAGGTGGAACTGCAGCGGCGTGACGCCGGCGCCCGGATCATCCTCCTGATAGGCCAGATAGTCCTCGTCATTGTAGAAGACGAAGCCCTGGGTCTTGCGCTTTGACCAGGCGGCTGAGACCAGCACGCCGAACTGCTGCTGATCGCCGAAGCGGCGCGCCGCCGTCGCCTGGATCATCGGGCTCGTCTCCCCGGCCAGGTCGTGGTGGAAGCCGCTCACGGTCAGGTCGAGGACAGGTCCGGCGAAGTCAAAGGCCGTCGCGGTCTCCAGCACCACGGCGCCGCCGATCCCATCGGCCTCGTGGTCGGGCAGCAGGGTCTTGTGTACGGTGATCGACGACAGGGCGGCGGTCTGGACCATGTCCAGGGGGACCCGTCGGTTTTCCTTCTCCGGCTGGGCGGCGTTCATCCCGTTGATCTGGGTGTTGTTCAGGCCGCTGTCCAAGCCGCGGATGGAGACATAGCGGCCTTCGCCGGCGACCACCTCACGCTGGACCGAGACCCCAGGCATGCGGCGCAGGGATTCGGCGGCGTTCAGGTCGGGGAAGCGACCGGCCTGGTCGGCCGAGACGATGTTGCTGATATTGTCGGCCGCGAACTGACGGCTCAGCGCCTGGGCCTGGGCGGCGCGCTGGCCGACGACCACCAGCTCGGACACGGCGGCGTCACCAAGGGTGGACATTCGGTCGGCGCGCTCGCCGGCGGTGAGGGTCAAGGTCTCACGCCCCGTCGGCAAGCCCAGATACTGCAGGGTGAGGCTGTAGGCTCCCGGCGCCAGGGCGCCGAACCGGTAGCGGCCCTCGGAGTCGGTCACGGCGGTCTGGCCGGTCTCCTCGATGCGCACCCGCACCCCGGAGAGCGGCGCGCCGGTCTGGGCCTGGCGCACCACCCCGGCGAGCTGCGCCGGGGACGCCTGCGCCCAGGCCGCCGGAGCGCTGAAGACGGCCACCAGGACAGCGGTTGTCAGCATGAGGCCGCGAGACCCCGTCGAATTGAAATGGACCATAGTTATCCCCCACCCGCCACGCGGGCGCGGCGGCTCAAGCGGTCACACCGCGGATTTGAGTCTGATGCAGCCTCTAAGCCCTGGTTCAGGAACGTCCGCAGAAGCGCTCGCAAGGGGAGCGACTGGCCATGCGGCCAGGCGGGCGGCGAAAGTTGCCGGTAAACTGCCCGGCGGCTTTAACCGAAGTCCATGTCGTCTTTGTGAAGCTTGCGGGACAGGACCAGCGGCCCTCGTCTAGCCCTGCTTGGGCGGGGCGCCGGCGTCGGCGGTCTTGGCCGTATCGGGGGCGGCCTGGCGGAACTTTTCCTTCATGCGCGCCACCCAGCCGGAGAAGGCCTCATTGTCGGCGGTCATGCGCCCGAACTCCCCCACCCCGATGCGGCCCGTGGCCACGCCGGTCAGGGCCACGCGAAGCGCCTCGGGATTGCGGGCCTTGTCGAGGAACGGCGCGTAGCGGCTCTCCATCCGGGCCAGGGCCTCGTCGTCGCCGGCCAGGCTGAAGGCGACGCCGGCCCGCAGCAGCTTGCCTTCGTCCTCGATGGAAAGCGGCGCCTGGCTCTTCCAGCGCTCCCCCAGCGAGGCTTCGAACAGCTTGCCGGCTTCAGGCCAGTCCTTCTGCTTCCAGACGATCTCGGCGCGCAGGTCACGGGCCTCGGTCGACTCGTCCCGGGCCAGGACTTCCAGGGCGTGATCCAGCCGGCCAAGATCCGAAAGCGCGCGGGCCTCGATCAGCCGGCGGTCGCGGTTCAGGGCGGTGGGCAGAACGGTCGAACGGGAGCCATTGATGGCGATCAGCGCCTGTTCGGGCCGGCGATCCATCAGATAGATCAGGGCCAGGTCCGTGGCCACCTGCGCGCGGGGCACGCCGTCCAGGCGGTGGTCGACCTGATAGGACAGCAGGTCGGCGGCCTGGTTCAGCAGGTCCACGTCCACCAGCCGGCGGACCAGCCGACGGACCATCATGTCGCCATCAACGCCGAGCGGCGTCAGGTCCTTGAAGTCGAAGAACAGGGCCAGCGCCTGCACCGGCTCCAGCCCATCGGCCAGGCCCTCCAGGAACAGGGCGCGGAAGGCGGCCGACAGGTCTGCCTGCAGCCCGATGGCCTCCGGCAGGTCCGGCAGCCGCTGGCCCGCCGAACGCAGGGCCTCCAGCGCCTCGCGATAGCGGCCCTGGGTCAGATAGAGCCGGCCCAGCGCCCGGATCGTGGCCAGTTCGGTGGCGTCGCCTCGCCAGCGGAACCGCAGACTGTCATAGGCCGCCGCCGCCTGGATCGGGGTGATCGCGCCCTCTTCGAAGCGGATGCGGGTGGCCGCCAGCAGGGCGGGCGCGGCGATATGGTCCAGCGGCGCGGTGGCGACCGCCTGATAGATGCGCAGCGCCCGTCCGGTCTGGCCCTCCTGCTCGGCCAGCTGGGCCTGCAACAGGCGCGCCTTGAGCTCCTCGACCGCGTCGGTGTCCTCGTCCAGGGCCATGCGGATGCGGGTGCTGGCCCCATCCAGATCGTCCAGGGCCAGGGCCGCCTTGGCGTCGGCGCGGGCGAAGCGGGCGCGCCACACGGCGGGAAACTGGTTGTAGGCCGCAGCCCCGGCGGCGAACTCCCGCCGCGCCTCGGGCCACTGGGCGGTCTCGCCGGCCAGATAGGCCCGCCACAGGGCCGCTGACGGCTCGTCGGCCAGCACCGGCGAAGAGAAGTCGGCCGCCGCCTCCTTGTAGCGCCGGGCCATGACCCGGGACATGCCCCGCAGGCCGCGGAACTCGGCGTCGTTCATCAGTTGCGGGTGCTGGCGCGCCACGTCGTTGAGCACGCCGATGGCCTCGAAGGCGAGGTCCGAGCCCACCAGGAAGCGGGCCAGGGCCATGCGGGCGGCCACCTTGCTCTCGGCGCCCTCGATCCCCTCCTCGGCCGCCGCCGTCACCAGGGCGTTGTAGCGCGCGAGGAATCCGCCGGACCCGGTCTTGGGCCAGTTGTCATAGTCGATGAGGGCCGGCCTGCCGGCCGGCTGCGGCGCGCCGCTCGGAACCTCCCGGCGGTTGGCGATGGCCGAGGGTGACGACAGCGCCAGGCCCGCCGGCCGGCCGATGGCCACCAGATCCCCCTGCCGCGTGAGGGTGATGTCCTCGGCGAAGCTCTCCATCGCCAGGCCCTGAACCGAGGGCAGCAGGGACATCTGCACGAACTCGCGCCGTGACAGCAGCCCCTTGGGCGGGCCAAGCGCGGTGGCCACGGTGAGCGTGTCGCCGACCATCGGGTCGGGAATGCGGACGATGCGGGTGACGCCGGACACCGCCGCGGTCAGGGCGGCCGGGCCGCCGGTCTCGTCCCGGCGTACGCGGATCGGCGTCGGCTGGGCCTGGGCGCCTGGCCCCAGGGCGACCGTCCAGGTGGCGCCCTCGCTGATCACGAACACCGGCGTGTTCACCGGGCTCGAAATGCGGAGGGCCGAATAGTCGGGGCCGCGGAAAGCCTCCATCCGGCCAAACTGCCGAAGACCCCGAGGCGCGCGGGTCACATCCAGGCGGGCGGCCGCATCGAACACCACCCAGACAGCGTCGCCGCGGCGGAACACCGCAGCCCCCGTCGGCGCGGCCCAGGGGAATCTGAGCAGCACCTGGGCGCCCTGCAGCTTGGCGTCGAGGCGCACCACGCCATCGGCAGGAACCGGATTGGGCCGGACGGGGTCCGGCTCCAGGGCCGCAGCCTGCGCCGGGGCCGGGAGGCCAGGAGCAGATGTGGCCGGCGCCTCGGCCACCTCCGAGGGCGGGAAGATGTTGACGAAGGCCGCTCCATCCGCCTGGCCCACCCGGGCCTCTGCGCCCTCTTCCAGGATCAGGTCCAACTCCAGAACGCCGCCCACATGGCGGGCCTCGGCGCTCTTGAGCCATTTGGGCGGGGAGACGCGCAGCCGCGTCATGTCCGGTTCGGCGTCGCGGCTGAAGCGCAGGGTCACCACCTGGCCAGCCTGGCGGCTGGTCATGCGCGCCTGGCCGCGCCATTGGAACTCGATGCGCGAGAAGCCCCGCGCCTGGGCGACACGCACCTGAAGGGGATTGGCGTTCGCCGCCGACGCCGCCTTGGGGCTCGCCGTCTGGGCCGACAACCCCGCCGGGGCGGCGGCCGTGGCGGCGATGCAGGCCGCTGCGACGCCGGTATGGAGGGCCCGCCGGAGGTTCACGGGATCAGGCGCCGGCCTTGGCCGCCGGCGCGGCGGCGGTGGGCGCCGCGGCGGCGGCCTGGGCCTCGGTCTTCTCCAGGGCCTGACCCAGGGTGCGGGCGGTGTCGAAGCGGCTGGCCAGGCTTTCGGTCAGCTTCTTGGCCTCGTTCGGCGGCATGGCCGCCAGCATGGCCGAGAGGGCGCGTTCCTTCATGGCCGCAGCGATCGGCAGGCGCACGGAGTCGTCCAGCACGGTCATGCGCGCCGCGGAATCCTTGGGCTTCATGGTCTCGAAGACCTTGACCATCCGCGCGACCTCGGCGTTTTCCGCCGCGTCGGCCTGGCCCATCAGCCCCTCGATATCGCTCTTCAGGCCGTTCAGCGCCTTGACCTTGGCGTCCAGCTTGGCCTCGGCCGCGGCCATCAGGGCGAGTTGGGTCTCCATGGACTCCTCGCGGGCGTCCAGCTGGCCCCGCCGTTCGCCGAGGCTCTGCAACACCTGCAGCTCGGCCGGCGACAGGCCAGCCTCGCGGGCCAGCTCGGCCGCCGTCGGCGCGCAGGCCTGGACCGGCTTGGGGATCGAAGACGTCGCCGCGGCGTCCGCGCCCTCGCCCGTGGGGGCGACCGCGGTTTCCGCCTTCTCCTCAGACGCCTGGCCCACGGCCTCTTCGGCAAAGGCCCGGGCCCCGGAGACCAGTTCCGGCAAGGACTCGGCGCCGGCCAGCGCATTTACCACCAGCACTCCGCCAATGGCGACGCCGACGATGGGCAGGATGCGGGGAACAGACTTCATCGGCGGGCCCTGCGCATTTCGCCCTCGCCGGCGGCGTCGGGACTGTCGAACAGATCGTCTTCCAGGGCCCGCGCCATGCGCGAGACCGGCTGACCAATGGGGCGGGACAGAGGTCGGGCGGGCCGCTCTGGCTCAGCCCGCGGACGGGCGGGACGCAGCTCATGGGCGCCCGACAGCAGAGAGCCCAGACGGCGGTCGGCGGCGCGCTCGGCCTCTTCGGCCTGATGCAGGGCCGGACCTTCCTTGATCTGGCGCTCCAGGCGGGTGGACAGCTGGCGGGCCTCCGACACCCGGTCGCCCAGGGTTTCAGCGGCCTCGTCGGTGGCGGCGCGCAGGTCGGCCAGACCCTGTTCGGCCCGGCGGGCGGCGGCGTCCAGATCGGCCACCGCCTGGGCGAAGCCCTCATGGCTGTCGCGCAGGGCCTTGAGCCGGCGGTTCAGCCGCCAACCCATGATCAGGGCCGCGGCCAGGAGCACCGCCAGAAGCAGGTTCATGGAGATCGCCACCAGACTCATCAGATCCTCTGCACGGCTTTGCGGGCCTGCGGCGAGAGCGGCGCCTCGACGCGGACGGCGATGTTGTGATTGCGGCGGCCCATATGGCCGCGGGTCAGGGGGATGGACCCGGCCCTCAGCTCCACCGGCGATTCCGGGGTGGCGTTGAGGGTGATGGTGTCGCCCACCTGCAGGTTCAGGAGTTGCTGCAGCGGGATCTGCAGTTCGTCCAGGACGCAGCGAACCTCCATCTGGGTGGTCCAGAGCTCGGTGGCCAGGTGGCCTTCCCAGATGTTGTCGCGGCCGAACTTCTCGCCCATGAACTGCTGCAGCAGCATCTTGCGGATGGGCTCCAGGGTCGCATAGGGCAGCAGCAGCTCGATGCGCCCGCCACGGTCTTCCATGTCGATGCGCAGCTTCACCAGGATGGCGGCGTTGGCCGGCCGGGCGATGGCGGCGAAGCGGGGATTGGTCTCCAGCCGGTCGAGCACGAAGGAGACCGGCGTCAGGGGCTCGAAGGCCGCACGGGCGTCAGCGAGCACCACCTCGACC
The DNA here is from genome assembly GCA_937910255.1 of uncultured Caulobacteraceae bacterium. Classification (GTDB taxonomy): domain Bacteria; phylum Pseudomonadota; class Alphaproteobacteria; order Caulobacterales; family Caulobacteraceae; genus Phenylobacterium. Next base: position 15,317 of record CALEOQ010000261.1, read on the forward strand.
ATCCGCTGGACCAGCACCCGCTCGATGGTGGTGTAGGGCCGGCCCTCGATGCGCATGGCCGCCGTGCCACGGCGGCCCCCGAGCAGCACATCGACGATGGAGTAGATCAGGTTGGAGTCGACCGTCAGCAGGCCGTAATTCTCCAGCTCCTCGGCCTTGAACACCGCCAGGATGGCCGGCAGCGGGATAGAGTTCAGATAGTCGCCAAACCGGATCGACGAGATGTTGTCGAGACTGACCTCGACATTGTCCGAGGTGAAGTTGCGCAGGGACGTCGTCATCAACCGCACCAGGCGGTCGAAGACGATTTCCAGCATCGGCAGGCGCTCATAGGAGACCAGGGCCGAATTGATGATCGCGCGGATGCCCGTGCGCTCCGACGCCTCGTCGTCGGACAGATCGAAGCCCAGCAGGCTGTCGATTTCATCCTGATTGAGGATGCGCTCGGCCCCGGCGAAGGGATCGGCCTCGGCCGACGCGCCCCAGGCTTCCGCGCCGTTCTCCTCAGTCATGTCGCTGTCGTCTGCCATGGCGAAAGCTCAACCGTCCGCGAACTGCGGATCAGTTGATGAGCATCTCCTCGATCAGGACGGCGTTCACCTTGGCCGGGGCGATCACCAGATTGACCCGCCGCAGGATCTCCATGCGCAGCTGGTAGCTGCCCTGGCTGCCCGACAGGTCTTCGGGGCGCAGCTCGCGCAGGAAGGTCTGGAACATGTCCTGCAGACGCGGCAGGTTCGGATCCAGCTCCTCGGTCACCGAGCCGTCCGGCAGCTCCAGGGTCAGCTTCAGCTTGAGGAAGGTCGCCTTGCCCTCGGCGGTCTGCATGTTCACGACGATGTCGGGCAGGGTGTAGAAGACCACGCCTTCGGGACCGGGACGGATCACCGCGGGGCTTTCGGGCGCCTCGGCGTGCTCGCCCTCCTTGCCCTTTTCCTTCTTTTCCTTGCCGTGGTCGGCCTTGGCCTCGGCGTGCTCGCCCTCAGCCGCCGGCTTGGGCTTGAGGAAGATGAAGGCGGCCGCCCCGCCGCCGCCCAGGACGACCAGGGCCGCCACGCCGCCAATGATCAGAAGCTTGAGCGGAAGCTTCTTCTTGGCAGGCGCGCCTTCGCCGTCTTCAGCGCCTTCGGCGCCGTCTTCGGGGGCTTCCTTGACCTTGTTTTTGGCCACGCGCGCGGCTCCTTAGAATCTTACCCCTCAGCCATGCCTCAGCGGTGGTTAAGGATAGGTTTTTACACCTGTTAACGGCGGCCGATCCTGCCCGGCAGAATCCGCCAGCGGGCCAAAATTAACCTTCTTAACCTCTGTTTTTGTTGATGATTTCAACTGGCCCGAAGCTTGCAGGCCAAAGGTGGACAATCATGTCGCACCCAGGGAGGCGAGCGGATGGACAATGCGGTTTATGTCGGCCTGTCGCGCCAGATGGTGCTGCGGCGCGAGTTGGACATCATCGCCAACAACGTGGCCAACGCCGATACGGTGGGCTTCAAGGTCGAGTCGTTGATGGCCCGCACCGAGCCCAAGGCGCCGGCCTCCAACGACGGCGCCCCGCGGCCGGTGAAGTTCGTCCTCGACGGCGGCGTGGCCCGCGACTTCGGCCAGGGCGGCCTGTTCTCCACCGGCTCGGACCTGGACCTCGGCATCGAGGGCGAAGGCTTCTTTGAGGTCCTCACCGACGACGGCCCCCGCTACACCCGGGACGGCCGTTTCCGCCTGGACGAGCTGGGCCGCATCACCACCCAGGGCGGCCAGGCGCTGGCCGGCGACGGCGGCGGCGAGATCGTCGTCAATCCGGAAGACGGCAAGGTCACCATCGCCAAGGACGGCACGGTCAGCCAGGGCGAGAACATCATCGGCCGGGTCGCCGTCATGCGCTTCGACGATCTCTCGGTGCTGGAAAAGACCGGCGACAACCTGCTGCGCAACACCGCCAATCTCGATCCCGCCCAGGCTCCTGACGTGCGGATGCACCAGGGCATGCTGGAAAGCTCGAACGTCAAACCCATCCTGGAGATCACCCGGCTGATCGAGGTCACCCGGGCCTATGAGAGCGTCACCAAGATGATGGAATCCTCCGCCGACCTGTCCCGCCGCGCCGTCGAGCGCATGGGCCGCGCGAACTAGAGTTCTTAGAGAAGGTCTTCACCATGCAGGCACTTCGCACCGCCGCGACGGGCATGTCCGCCCAGCAGCTGAACGTCGAGGTCATCTCGAACAACATCGCCAACATGAACACGGTGGGCTTCAAGAAGCAGCGCGCCGAGTTCCAGGACCTGCTCTATCACACCATGGAACGGGCCGGCGCCCAGTCCTCCGAACAGGGCACCATCGTGCCCACCGGCGTGCAGATCGGCGGCGGCGTGAAGGCCGGCTCGGTCTATCGCATCACCGAACAGGGCGCCGTCACCCAGACCGGCAATCCCTACGACGTCGCCATCGAGGGCCGGGGCTTCTTCCAGGTCCTGATGCCCTCGGGCGAGATGGCCTATACCCGGGCCGGCAACCTGTCGCTGAACGCCGACGGCCAGCTGGTCACCGAGGACGGTTACGCCATCCAGCCGGCCATCGCCGTGCCCAATGACGCTACGTCGATCGCCGTCTCCAAGGGCGGCCAGGTCCAGGCCCTCCGCGCCGGCCAGGCCGAGGCCGAGGTGGTCGGCCAGATCGAACTGGCCAGCTTTGTCAACGAGGCCGGCCTGAGCGCCATCGGCGACAACCTGCTGATGGAGACCGCCGCCTCTGGCCCCGCCAATGTCGGCGCGCCGGGCATCGACGGCTTCGGCAACCTGCTGCAGGGCTATACCGAGGCCTCCAACGTCGATGCGGTCACCGAGATCACCGCCCTGATCGTCGCCCAGCGGGCCTATGAGATGAACTCCAAGGTCATCTCGGCCGCCGACGAGATGCTGCAGGCCGCCAACTCGGTGAAGTCATGATGAGCCTGCGCCGTCTCAGCCTCGCCGCCGCACTCTGGCTGGGCCTCGCCGCCGCGGCCCAGGCCGGCCAGCCGGTGAGCCTCAAGGCCGAAACCGCCGACTCCGACGGCATGGTCACCCTGGGCGACCTGTTCGACGGGGCCGGATCGGCCGCCGATGTGCGGGTCGCCGCCAAGCCGGGCCTGAGCGTCGTGCTCGACGCCGGCGCGGTCCAGCAGCTGGCCCGCCGGGCGGGCCTCGACTGGGCCAACGCCGAGGGCGTGCGCCGCATCATCGTCCGCTCCGGCGCCAGAGATCGGAAGAGCACACGTCTGAACTCCAGTCACGTCGTAATCTCGTATGCCGGCTTCTGCTTGAAAAAAAAAAAAGAAGAACATAAGATATGCACAACAGTGCACATCTCAAGAGTCGAATA
>CALEOQ010000262.1 GCA_937910255.1 uncultured Caulobacteraceae bacterium
TTTTTTTCAAGCAGAGGACGGCATACGAGATTGCGACGTGACTGGAGTTCAGACGGGTGCTCTTCCGATCTGGCCGGGCCGGCATCGCCGTGCGCGATCTGTCGGGCGGCTGGACCGCGACCCATGACGGCGAAGCCCTCTACCCCCAGCAGAGCGTCAGCAAGCTCTGGGTGGCGATCAGCGTGCTCGACGCCGTCGATCGGGGCGCCATCACCCTGGATGACCCGGTCACCGTCCGGCGGGAGGACCTGTCCATCTTCCACCAGCCGATCCGCGACCATGTGGGGCGGCGGGGCTATGAGACCACGGTCGGCGCCCTGCTGGAGAGCGCGGCCACCCGCAGCGACAACGCCGCCAATGACGTGTTGATGCGGTTGGTGGGCGGGCCCGATCAGGTGCGCGCGGTGATGACGGAGAAGGCGCTGGGCGCCATCAGCCTCGCTGATGAGGAGCGCTACTTCCAGACCCGTATCGCCGGCCTGGACTGGCGACCGGAATTCTCGTTCGGCCGCAGCTTCTGGCAGGCGCGGGCGGCCATGCCGCAGGAGGTCCGCCGCCAGGCCCTGGAGGCCTATCTGCAGGACCCGGCCGATGGGGCGAGCCCGGAGGCCCTAGTCGCGGCCCTGGACCGCCTGCAGGCCGGCGACCTGTTGTCGCCGGAGTCCACCGCCCACCTCCTGGGTCTGCTGGCCGCCAGCCAGACGGGTCCCAAGCGCCTGGGGGGCGGCCTGGCCGAAGGCTGGAGCCTCGCGCACAAGACCGGCACCGGCCAGGTGATGGGCGCCCGGGCGACGGGCTATAACGATGTCGGCCTGCTGACCGCGCCGGACGGCCGCACCTATGCCGTCGCCGTCCTGATCGCCGAGACGGAGGCGCCGATCCCCGAACGGCAGGCGCTGATGCAGGCGGTCACCCAGGCGGTCATCGCGCAACACCAGGGACTCGGCCCCCGGCCCGCCGATCAGGACGGCCTGGCGATGGACTCCCTGGAGACCGCCGACGCCGGCGCCGACCTCAACCTGAGATCGGGTTTCCCGGCGCCTTCGCCTCGCCCCTGACCATGGTCTCAAAGTCGAGCCGGTCGCGGGGCAGCGCATGGGGAAGTTCGGCCTGCAGGAAGGCGATCATCTTTTCCCGCACCTCGCAGCGCAGGTCGAAGGTGGTCGGCGCATTGCGGGCGCTGATCAGGCAACGCACCTGCATGGTGCGCTCCGACACGTCGGTGACCGCCAGATTGACCACATTGCCGTCCCACAGGGGCGAGGCCTTGGCGATCTCCTCCAGCTTGGCGCGCAGCACGTCTATAGGGGCGGTGTAGTCCACATAGAGCATGGTCGTTCCGATCAGCGAGGCGGTCTCCCGCGTCCAGTTCTGGAACGGCTGCTGGATGAAATAGGTCAGCGGCAAAACCATGCGCCGCCAGTCCCAGAGCCGGACCACCACATAGGTCGAGGTGATTTCCTCGATCCAGCCCCACTCGTTCTCGACGATCACCGCGTCATCGATGCGGATCGGCTGGGTGGTGGCGATCTGCACGCCGGCGATCAGGTTGGTCAGGAAGGGCTGCAGGGCGAGGCCGGCGATGATGCCCGCCGCCCCGGCCGAGGCCAGCAGGCTGATCCCGTACTGGCGAACACCGGGGAAGGTCATCAGGGCGACGCCGATGGTCAGGACGACGATCAGGGTCCCGGCCGTGCGGGTCAGGATCTTGGTCTGGGTGACATGCTTGCGCGCCATGAGGTTGTCCTCGGCGTCAAGCTTCAGGCCCCGCACGTAGAGCAGGCTCCAGATGTCGAGGGCGGTGAGTGCGCTCCAACCGACCAGGGCCACGAAACTCAGGGCCAGGATGCGGCGGAGGGCCTCCACGCCCCCCTCGCCCAACTGGGCGAAACTGGCGGCGGCGGCGACGCCGATGATCAGGGCCGCCAGCCGGGTGGGCCTGCGGAGCTTGGCGACGAGGGTGGACCAATAGACATCCTTGCTGCGCAAGCTTCGGCGGATCGTCCGCGCCACGAGTTCGTGCAGCAGCAGGCCCATCAGCGCGCCGGCGGCCAGGACCGTCAGGTTCACCAGCCAGAGCGGCGCCCAGTCGGGCCGGTAGGAAAAGATCAGATCCGACATGGGAAGACTCTCAGCGCGCCCGGGGGCCGGAACAAGGCCCCAACGCCGAAGACGCCGGAGAGATCTCGGGCTCGGGGCCGAATTCCACCCTGAACGCCCAGGCGCCCACCCCGCAGGCGCCGGTTGATCGATCAGGTCGTCAGGGGGCGAAGCTGGACCGCGCCTTGATCCCCCAGTGGCCATCCTCGCAGGTGACCACATAGATGGAGTCGAAGCCGCCGATGATGCTCCCATCAGCCCGATAGCGGGTGAAGCGGGTGTTGATATGCACCTTGTCCGGCCCCGAATGGATGACCTCTCGCTTCTCCCAGGCCGAGTGGTCCCAGTCCTTGAGGGAGGCGTGATCGAAGGTCGCCTGGGTCTGGTCGCCCTTGTTGATGATCCGCATCGCGTTCGACGCTAGGCGGATCGAGGGGAAGTTGAAGGTCTGTTCGAAGGCCTGCATGTCGCGGGCATTGAAGGCGGTCATGAAGGCGTCGAGGCAGGCCATGGCGGCGGCCTCGGATTGTGCGTTGCGGCTCATCGGCTCCTCCCGTCGGCCTGTGATCGGCCGTGCGGGAGGAGCTTAAGCGCGCGAAGGCGGCGATGAGAAGGCGTTCAGGACTCGGCCTGGACCCAACCGCCGCCCAGGGCCTTGAACAGGACGATCTGGGCGTCGGCCACCTGGGCCTGCGACTGGGCCAGCTGCGCCTGCAGCCCCGCCAGGGTGCGCTCGGCGTCCAGCACGCCCAGGAAGCTGTCGACGCCGGCGTCATAGCGCATCCGCGAGAGGCGGGCGGCGCGCTCCCCCTGGTCGCGGGCCCGTTGCAGGGCCGCGCGGCGGTCCAGGGCCTTGGCGTACTGGGTCAGCGCCACCTCGGTCTCCTGCAGGGCCGTGAGATTGACCTGCTCGAAGCTCGCCAGGGCCGCATCGGCCCCCGCCCCCGCCTGGCTGATGCGCGAGCGCGCCGCCAGGATGTTGGGGAAGCTCCAGGAGATCAGGGGGCCGACGCTGAACTGATAGTCGTCGCCCAGGTCCGAGGCGTCGGCGCCCAGGGTGGAGATGCTGCCGCCCAGGCTCACGCTGGGATAGAGGCTGGCCGTGGCCACACCGATCCTCGCGGTGGCCGCCGCCAGCCGCCGTTCGGCCGCCCGAACGTCAGGCCGCCGGGCCAGCAGGGCTGCGCCGTCGCCGACGGGGATGGCCGTGGTGACTTCCGGGACGACATCGCAGGCCGCCGCGGCGATCGGCGCCTGGGCCGGCGGACGCCCCGTGAGAACCGCCAGGCGGAACAGGGCGCTGTCGCGCTGGGCCTCCAGGGGCGGCAGGGTGGCGCGGGTCGATTCCAGCTCGGTCTGGGCGCGGGCGACATCGAGGCCGGCCCCGCGGCCGAGTTCGAACTGGACGCCGGTGAGGTCGGCGGTCTCCTGCTGCAGGTCCAGGGTCTGCTGGGCCGTGGCGATCTGAAGATTGGCCGCGCAGAGGTCGGCATAGGCCCGGGCGGTTTCGGCCGCCACGGTCACCCGGGCGGAGTCCAGCAGGGCCTCGGCCGCGCCGGCGTCGGCGCGGGCGGCCTCCACCGAACGCCGCACCCGGCCGAAGAAGTCGACCTCATAGGCGGCCTCGAACCCGGCCTGGAAGCTGTCGCCTTCCCCATAGGCGCCGGTGGTCAGGTCTTGTTGGCGAACCCGGGCGGCGCCCGCCGTGGTGGTGGTCGAGGGCAGGAAGCCGACGCGGGCCTCGCCCAGGGCGGCGCGCACCTGGGCCAGGTTGGCGGCGGCCACGGCGATGTCGCGGTTGGCGCTCAGCGCCTCGGCCACCAAGTCGTCCAGCAGCGGGTCCTCATAGAGCCGCCACCAGTCGTCGGGCGCCTGGCCCGCGGTGAACGGGCCATCGGCCGCGGCGATGAAGGGGCCTGCCTCGGCGGCGTCCGCCGCCGGGACCTGGTAGTCGGGGCCGGCCGCGCAGGCCGACAGGAGAGCCGCGCCGGCGAACAGGGCGGCCAGACGGGACGGGATCACGAGCGGGGCTCCGGAGCTTGATGGGTGAGGACGCCAGGTTCGGCGACGGGCTCGGGCTTGACCTTGCGCCCGGGCAGGCGTTCGGCCAGGCGTCGGCAGACGACGTAGAAGACCGGCGTGAAGATCAGGCCGAAGATGGTCACCCCGATCATCCCGAACACCACAGCGGTGCCCAGGGCCTGGCGCATCTCCTGGCCCGGACCCGAGGCGATGGCCAAGGGCAGCACGCCGAAGATGAAGGCGAAGGACGTCATCAGGATCGGTCGTAGCCGCGTCTTGGCCGCATGCACCGCCGCATCGAAGCGGTTCATGCCCATCTGGTCCTCGGCCTGCTTGGCGAACTCGACGATCAGGATGGCGTTCTTGGCGGCCATGGCCACCAGGACGATCAGCCCGACCTGGGTGAGGATGTTGTTGTCCATGCCGCGCATCCAGACCCCGAGCATGGCCGCCAGGATGCTGAGCGGGACGATCAGGATGATGGCCAGCGGCAAGGTGAAGGCCTCGTACTGGGCGGCCAGCACCAGGAAGACGAAGACCACCGCCAGGGCGAAGACCAGCAGGGTCGTGTCCCCGGCGGCCTGTTCCTGATAGGCGAGTTCGGTCCACTGGAAGCTGACCCCGGCCGGCAGGGTCTCGGCCGCCAGGCGCTCCATCTCCGCCAGGGCCTCGCCGGACGAGACGCCAGGCGCAGCCCCACCGATGATTTCGGCCGACGGCGCGAGGTTGAACCGCACCACGCGGGCCGGACCGGAGTCGTCGCGCAGGGTGGCGATGGAGCCCAGGGGGGCCATGCCGCCTGAGGTGGTCCGCACCTTCAGATTGGCGATATCCGACACCTGCGAGCGGCCCGAGGGTTCGGCCTGGGCCGTCACCCGGAAGGTCCGGCCCAGCATGTTGAAGTCGTTCACATAGGTGGAGCCCAGATAGGTCCCCAGCGTCTGGAACACCTCCGAAGGCTGGACGCCCAGCAACAGGGCGCGGTCGCGGTCGACATCGGCGGTCACCCGGGGGGCGCCGGTGTTGAACTGGTTGAACACCCCGACAAGCTTGGGATTCTGCGCCGCGGCGCCGGCGAGCTGGTTGGCCGCCTGCTCCAGGGCCGCATAGCCGACCCCGCCCGTGTCCTGGACCATCATCTTGAAGCCGCCGGCATTGCCGAGGCCTTCCACCGGCGGGGGAGCCAGCACGAAGATGTTGGCCTCCTCGATGGCGCCCATGCGCTGCATGATCATGCCGGCCATGTTCTGGGCGTTCAGCTCCGTCCCGCGCTCGCCCCAGTCGGTCAGGCGAATGAAGATGGTGGCGCTGTTGGAGGCCATGCTGAAGCTGGCGCCGTCGAGGCCGACGAAGGCGGCGATGTTCTGCACGCCGTCCATGGCGCCGATCTCGGCCGTCGCCCGCTGCACCACCGCGTCGGTGCGTTCCAGGGAGGCGCCGGGGGGCAGCTGGACGACGCCGATCAGCACGCCCTGGTCCTGCTCCGGAATGAAGCCGGTCGGGGTCTCGCCCAGTCGCCAGCCGGTGGCGACCAGCAGGACCACATAGGCGATCAGCATGATGAAGCTCATCCGCACCAGGCGGGCCGTGAGGCGGCCAAACCGATCGCTGAGCCAGTCGAAGCCCTGGTTGAAGCGGTTGGCGGCGCCGGAGAGGGGCGCCAGCCAGCGGGGGCCGTGGGGGGCGTCATCGTCCCGGTGCGGCTTGAGCAGCAGGGCGGCCAGGGCCGGCGACAGGGTGAGCGAGACCAGCAGGGAGATCACCGTCGCCGCGGCGATGGTCACGGCGAACTGGCGATAGAACATCCCCGGAATGCCGGACACGAAGGCCGTGGGCACGAACACCGCGACCAGCACCAGGCTGATGGCGACCAGGGCCCCGGACACTTCCTTCATGGACCTGTGGGCCGCCTCCCGGGGCGATAGCCCCTCGCGGATGTTCCGCTCCACATTCTCGACCACGACGATGGCGTCATCGACGACGATGCCGACGGCCAGGACCAGGGCGAAGAGCGACAGGGAGTTCAGCGAATAGCCCAGCGCCAGCTGGACCGCGAAGGTGCCGACCAGGGCGATGGGGATCGCCAGGATGGGAATGATCGCCGCCCGCCAGGTGTGCAGGAACACCACGACCACCAGGACGACGAGCAGCACGGCCTCGATCAGGGTGTGCTGCACCGCGCTGACCGAGGCGGCCACGTATTCGGTGGGGTTGTAGGGGATCTGGTAGCTCAGACCGTTGGGGAAGTTGGGCTCCAGGTCATCCATCGCCTCGATGATGCCTTCGGCGGTGGCCAGGGCGTTGGAGCCGGGCTGCTGCAGGACGGCCATGGCCACCCCACGCTCGCCGGAGAAATAGCCCCGCACCCCATAGTCCTGGGCGCCGATCTCGACCCGGGCCACGTCGCGCAGGCGAATGGTGCGGCCCTCCGCATCGCGGCGCAGGACCACGTCGCCGAAGGCTTCGGGGGTCGAGAGACGGCCCTGGACCTCGACGGGCAGCTCGCTGGCGACGGCCGGGCCAAAGGGCGGCTGGCCGACGGTGCCGCCGGCGGCCTGCAGGTTCTGGGCGCGCAGGGCCTCGACGATCTCATTGGGCGTCAGATTGCGTTCGGCCGCCTTGCCGGGATCAATCCAGATCCGCATCGAATAGAGGCCGCCGCCGAAGATCTGCACCTCGCCCACGCCGTCGACCCGCAGCAGCCGGTCGCGCACGGTGGAGTTGGCGTAGTTGCCCACATAGTCGGCGCTCAGGGTGTCGGCGTCGGCGGTCAGGCCCACGACCATGAGGAAGCCGGTGGACTGCTTGTTCACCACCACGCCCACCTGCCGGACCTGCTCGGGCAGCCGGGGCTCGGCCAGGCTGACCCGGTTCTGGACCAGCACCTGGGCCGAATCCAGATCCGTCCCGGGCTGGAAGGTGACCGTGATCTGCACCGTCCCGTTGGACGAGGACGAGGTCATGTAGATCATGTCCTCGACGCCGTTGATCTCCTGCTCGAGCGGCGCGGCGACCGTCTCGGCCAGGGTCTCGGCCGAGGCGCCGGGATAGTTGGCGATGACCGCGACGGTCGGCGGCGCGATGTCCGGGAACTGGGACAGGGCCAGCAACGGATAGGCGAACAGGCCGACGAGGGTGATGAACACCGACAGCACCCCGGCGAAGATCGGGCGCTCGATGAAGAAGTGCGACAGACGCATGAAATGCGGTCCCGGAAATGCAGTCGGAAGGGGTGTGGATCAGTTGGCCGGGGTGGCCGACGCCGCCGGGGCCGAGGTCAGGCGCGGCTGTTCGGCGCCGCCGTCCTCCTGCCGGGCGATCTTGCCGGGCTGGACCTCGACCTTTTGCCCCGGCATGGCCCGCTGGAGGCCGCCGATGACCACGCGGTCGTCGGGGCGCAGACCGGTGCGCACGACCCGCAGGCCGCCGCTGGCCGGGCCAAGTTCGAGCGGCTTGACCTGCACTGTGCCCTCGCCATCGACCACATAGGCCACCCGGCGGACCCCGTCGGTGACGACGGCGGTTTCCGGGATCAGCAGGGCGGGATAGGCGTCGGCGCCGACCATGCGACCCTGGCCGAACATGCCGGGCTTCAGGAAGCCGTTGGGATTGGCGATCGTGGCGCGCAGGCGCACCGCGCCGGTGTCCCGGTCCACCAGGGCGTCGACGAAGTCCATGCGACCAGTCCAGCGGTATTCGGTCTCGTCCTGCAGGCGCACCTGCACCTGAGCCCCCTGGCGCTTCTCGGTCTGCCGCTGATACTTCAACAGCTGAGCTTCGGAGGCGTCGAAGGCGAAGTGGATCGGGCTGATCGAAACGATGGTGGTGAGGACGTCGCCGGAAGAGGCGCCGCCGCTGACCACATTGCCCGGGTCCACCTGGCGCTGCGACACGACGCCGGAGACCGGCGCGGTCACGCGGGTGAACTCGACGTCGAGCCGGCGGGCCCGCAGGGTCGCCTCGGCCACCTGGGCCTGGGCCCGGCGGCTGTCGAACTCTTCCTGCGAGATGGCCTGGGCCTCCAGCAGACCCTCGGCGCGCGCCAGATCGGCCCGGGCCAGGTCAGCCTGGGCTTGGGCCGCGGCCAGCGCCGCCTGCGCCGGGCGGGGGTCAAGCGTGAAGAGCAGCTGGCCCTTGCGGACGCTCTGGCCGTCCTTGAAGTGGACGCCCTGAAGGTAGCCGCCCACCCGGGCGCGGACCTCGACGCGCTCAGGCGCTTCGAAGCGGCCGGTGAAGTCGTCCCAGTCGACAACCTCCTCCTGCAACGGAACAGAGACCGACACCGTTGGCGTCGGCATGCCCTGTCCCGCATTGGGGTCGCCGCCGCAGGCGGCAAGACCAAGGAAGCTCACTGCGCAAACCGCAGTCACAAAGAGTCGTCGCATGCCCTATCCCCGAGGCTAGCGCACCCGGTGGAGAGCCGGGCCATGTCATCAGTTGGTGACTTCTAGGTGGGAATGGGTTTCTATGTCTACAAGTGCTGACAAAAAAATATCGGAGGAAATTATTTGAGCCCGCCCATGACCCCCGGCCGCGCCCGGAACGCCGCCGCCACGCGGACCGCCATCCTGGAAGCTGCGCGCAAACGGTTCGCCCACGAGGGATATGACCAGACCGGGGTGCGGGAGATCGCCAGCGACGCGGGCGTCGATGCGGCCCTGATCTCGCGCTATTTCGGCGGCAAGGAAGAGCTGTTCAGCGAGGTGCTCTCCTGCGCGCCCAATATCGCCGAGTTCCTGGATGGGGACCGGGACTCCTTTGGCGAGCGCGTGGCCCAGATGCTGGCGGTGGAGCCCATGCGCGAGGAGAAGTTCGAACTCTTCCTGATCATGCTGCGCTCGGCCTCGTCCCCCAAGGCCGCCGAGGCGATCCGCCGCCATTCGCACGACGCCTTCTATCAGCCGCTGGAAACCTGGCTGGGGGGAGACGACGCTGCGGTGCGCGCGCGTCTGTTGTCCTGCGTCATGATGGGGGCGACCATGAACCGGGTGATCTATGAGGATTACCTGCTGGATGGCCAGCAGCGGCAGGAGCTCTGCGAGGCCCTGGCCCGCACCCTGGACAACTATGTGAGCGGCCCGGTCTGAGGCGGCCCGCCGGCCCCGCGTTGGCCGAAGGCGGGAACAGGAAGCTTGGCTTATCCGCTACAGGGGCTGGCCTGCAGGGAGCCGCCCATGTTTTCCAACATTCACAGTCTGGTCGTGGCGGTCGCCACGCTGCTCCAGTATTTTTCAGTCATGGTCCTGGTGCTGGCCGTGATCGGCGCGACCGTGGTCTTCACGGCTCAAGGTGTGAAGCGGCGTAGCTGGCGCGACGCCTTCGACCAGTACCGCGCCAATCTGGGACGCGGCATTCTGTTGGGCCTCGAACTTCTGGTGGCGGCCGACATCATCGCCACGGTGACGGAGCCGCTGAGCTTTGACCGCGTCGGTCCCCTGGCGGCCATCGTCTTGATCCGGACCTTTCTCAGCTTCGCCCTGGAGACGGAGATTCAGGGCCGCTGGCCCTGGCGCCGGGCCGACGCCGACCCGGGCGAGGCCAAGCGCTAATCGGCGGCCGACTGAAATCGATCGCCACGCTCAGACCGGAACCTCCCCGGCCACCGTGGTGCGGTGCATGACCCGCAGATGGCCGTCATAGCCGCCCTCGGCCAGATGCACAGTCCGGCGATTATCCCAGATCAGCAGGGTGTCCCTGGCCCACCGGTGGCGGAAGATGAACTGATCCTGGGTGATGTGGCCGAACAGGTAGCCCAGAACGGCCTGGCTTTCGGCGGGCGTCAGGCCTTCGATGCCGACCGTATAGACCGGGCTGACGAACAGGGCCTTGGCGCCGGTCACCGGATGGGTGCGCACCAGCGGATGGACGTGGGTCTTGTCGGCCTCTTCGGAAACGATGATCTGCATGGTCCGCTTCTCGGTCTCCCGGGCGAAGACGCCCTTGGTCCCATAGGCGCGCCCGGCGCTGTGGATGGCGCGCAGGGGCGCCAGCATGTCCTGAAAGGTCGGCGACAGGGCGGCGTAGGCGGCCGTGCAGTCGGCGAACAGGGTGTCGCCGCCCACCGGCGGAATGACCTGGCCATGCAGCAGGGTGGCCGCCGGCGGGACCGGCTGGAAGCTCCAGTCGGAATGCCAGCCGGCGCCGAAATTGGTCGCCTTCTCATCGGGCTCCCGGCGCAGCTCCAGCACGTTTGGCCGGCCGGGCATGGGGGCGATGAAGGGATCGACGCCGAAAGGCCCGAACTGCAGGGTCACCGCCTCCAGCTGGTCGAGGCTGAGCGGCTGGTCGGGAAAGCTCAGCACGCCGTGGTCAGCCCAGGCCTGGCGGACCTCGTCCATCGCCCTGTCGGGCAGCGGCTTGGCGAGGTCGAGACCGGTGACGACAGCGCCGAAACCGGCGGCCGTCGGGGTCACTTCAATGGTCGAATTCTGCGTACGTCCCCTGTCGAGCATGGCGCCGGCGTCTCCTCGTTGTTTTTGATCGGCCCCCTATGAAACACACGTTTGCTTTGCGGGCGTAACCCTGTATGCGAACCTCGTCATGACCACGATTTCCCAGACCCACGACGATGAGCTGCTGACCCTTGTCCCCGACAAGAAGGTCTCCGTGCGCGAGACTTTCGGCGTCGATATGGACATGACCGTGCCGGCCTTCTCCCACCGTGACAGCCATGTCCCGGAGATCGACGACACCTATCGGTTCGATCCGGAAACCACCAAGGCCATCTGCGCGGGCTTCGCCTATGACCGCCGGGTGATGATCCAGGGCTATCACGGCACCGGCAAGTCGACCCACATCGAGCAGGTCGCCGCCCGGCTCAACTGGCCGCTCATCCGGGTGAACCTGGACAGCCATGTCAGCCGCATCGACCTGGTGGGCAAGGACGCCATCGTCCTGAAGGAAGGCAACCAGATCACCGAATTCCGCGAGGGCATCCTGCCCTGGGCGCTGCAGCGCCCGATCGCCCTGGTGTTCGACGAATATGACGCCGGCCGTCCCGACGTGATGTTCGTGATCCAGCGCATCCTGGAGGCTCAGGGCAAGCTGACCCTGCTCGACCAGAACCGCGTGATCCGCCCGAACCCCTATTTCCGCCTGTTCTCCACCACCAACACCATTGGCCTGGGGGACACGACGGGGCTCTATCACGGCACCCAGCAGATCAATCAGGGCCAGATGGACCGCTGGTCCATTGTCACGACGCTCAACTATCTCGACCACGACGCCGAGGCCGAGATCGTCCTGGCCAAGTCGCCCAACTATGACACCGCCGAGGGCCGCCGGACCATCAACGCCATGGTTCGGGTGGCCGACATGACCCGTAACGCCTTCATGAACGGGGACATCTCCACGGTCATGAGCCCGCGGACCGTGATCACCTGGGCGCAGAACACCGAGATCTTCGGCGGCGATGTGGCGCTGGCCTTCCGCATGACCTTCCTGAACAAGTGCGACGAGCTGGAGCGCGGCACCGTGGCCGAGTTCTTCCAGCGCGCCTTCGGCCAGGACCTGCCCGAGAGCACGGCGCGGGTGCGGGTGGCCTAAAGGCCGCTCCGCCCATCAGACATGGAAACGGCGGCCTTTGCGGGCCGCCGTTTTTCGTTTCAGGACAGGATGACGCGCTCTAACCTCCAAGTCTTGAGCGCGTTTAGCTCCGATAACCGGGCGCCACTTATCGGAACGCGCTCTAGCGGCTCAGCATGGCGCTGAGCTTGGCGGCCTCCACCTCGCTGACGCAGCGGGGCGCCGACCAGTCGTCGGCCGCGCCGGTGAGCGCCTGCTCGGCGGTGACGAACTTCGCCTCGCCATGCTCGCGGGCGAAGGCCTTGCGGGTCAGTTCAGAGCGGTCGCAGACATAGACCACCCGCTCGGCCTTGGCGGTTTCGCCCGCCTGAGCCACGGCGTCCTGGGCTGCGGCCTGGGCGCTGGGGGCTTCCTTGGCCTGGACAGCGCCGGCGCACAGCGCCAGGGCGGCTGCGGAGATGACCAGAATCCTCATGTATTTCCTCCACTTTTCGCGGGATCGATCTCCCGGCTTGAGGAAAGCGTCTCACGCAAAACCCGGCTTGTGAAGGAAATATGACAGTTAGGCGTCGCATTTGCGACAATTGACCGCCACCGTCAGTCCTCCCGCCAAAAGGGCGGCACACAGTCCTTGAACGGAATATTTTCTAGGGTCGGCCGTGCTGCAGAGGCCCGGCTTGGCTCTGGACGCGCCCGGTTCTCCAGGCGATGGTCCGGCCCATTGATGCAAGCCAATTTGCACGTGGGGAAGATATGACCACGAAGATGATCGCCGGCCTGACGGCCGCCACAGGGGCCTTGGCCCTGGCCGCCGGGGTCTGGCAGGCCCAGGCCCAGGACGCCGCGCCCGCGCCCAACGACTATGCCGACAAGGCCAGCTGGCTGTGCTGGCCCGGGCGCGACGACGCCTGCGCCGGCGACAACACCACCACCGTGGTCCAGGCCGACGGCTCTGTCTCGACGGAAACCTGGGCGGTCAATCCGGCCGCGCCGGTGGACTGCTTCTATGTCTATCCTACCGTGTCCAACGATCCGGGCGTGATCAGCGACATGAGCGCCAACGCCGAAGAGCGTCGGGTGGTGGAGCAGCAACTCTCGCGCCTGGGCGCCCAGTGCCGCGTCTATGCGCCGCTCTATCGGCAGTTCACCCTGACGGCCCTGCGCGCCGCGGTGATGGGCGGAACCCCGCCCGGCGGGTCGGCCCGCCCGAACACCGGCTATCAGGACGTGGTCGCCGCCTGGAACCACTATCTGGAGCATGAGAACGACGGCCGAGGCGTGGTCCTGATCGGCCACAGCCAGGGCGCCGGCGTGCTGACCCAGCTGATCGCCAACGAGATCGACGGCAAGCCCGCTCAGGCCAAGCTGGTCTCCGCCATGCTGCTGGGCTCGAACCTGGCCGTGGACAAGGGCGGCAAGACCGGGACCTTCAAGTCCATCCCCCTGTGCGAAGCCGCAGACCAGACCGGCTGCGCCATCTCCTATGTGAGCTTCCGAGCCGACGCTCCGCCCCCGGCCAATTCCCGCTTCGGCGTGCCGCGGGAGCCGAACTCCCCCATGGAGGCGGCTTGCGTGAACCCCGCCGCCCTGGTGAACGGCAAGCCCGAGGGCAAGGTCGACCTGCACGCCTATCTGGCCAGTTCGGGGACCCTGCTGGGCTCGTCGGACGCCCCGGCCCCCTGGGTGAAGGACGGACCTGAGGTGACGACGCCATTCGTCTCGGTTCCCGGCCTGCTCAGCGGCGAATGCGTGCGCAAGGACGGCTTCCACTATCTGGCCGTCACCGTGAACGCCGACGCCGAGGATCCGCGGGTCGACACCATCGCCGGCGACGTGGTCCAGAATGGCGTGGTCGCCAAGGACTGGGGTCTGCACCTGATCGACGTCAATCTGGTGATGGGCGATCTGGTCAAGCTGGTGGAAAGCCAAGGCGCGGCCTGGACCGCCAAGTCCGGCGGCCACAGCCACCACTAGCTCTACCGCCCAGCAGACACGAAAACGCCCGCCGCTCAGTCCGAGCGGCGGGCGTCTTTGCATTCGGATTCCGGAAGGCTAGCCGCCGGTGATCTTCTTCCCGGCCATGACCCCCAGGACGAGGAAGATCACGAAGCCGATCAGGAAGAGGAAGAACAGAATCTTGGCCACGCCGGCGGCCGCGCCGGCGACGCCGCCAAAGCCAAGGGCGCCAGCCACGAGGGCGACGAGCGCGAAGATAAGGGCCCATTTGAGCATTGAAGAGTCTCCTGAACAGCCGTTGAGTGTTGCCAAGACAACGCGGCCATACAGGCCAACGTTCCACAGGACGTTTCTCCCGGGGGTTCGGCGCCATCGGCCCTTCCCCAGGAGCCTTGCGGCGCCTTATCTAGAGGGCGATGGCCAAATCCCCTCCCGAAAGCCCGGTCGAACCGTTCAAGCGCGCCCTGGCCCATGCGGCCCGGTCGCTCGCCGAGTCCGCCGATCTTGAGATCGTCTATTCGGGGGAAGGGCCGCAGCTTCAGGGCAACCGCGCCATCCTGCCCCACCCGCCCCGGGACCTAGGACCGGAGGACGCCTCGCGCATCCGCGGCCTGGCCGACCAGATGGCCCTGCGTCTGGCCCACCACGACACCGCCGCCCACGCCCGCGGCCGGCCGCAGTCGGCTCAGGGCGGCCCGATCTATGACGCCATCGAGCAGGCGCGCACCGAGGCCATCGGCGCCAACGCCCTGGGCGGGGTGCGCGAGAATTTGCGCGCCGTCCACGACCAGTCCTGGGCCAAGAAGGCGTTCAACCCGATCGAGGCCCAGGCCAATCCGCCCATGGACGAGATCGTCTCGCTCATGGTGCGTGAACGCCTGACCGGCGAGCCGCCGCCGCCGGCCGCCCGGCCGCTGGTGGATCTGTTCCGCGCCGAGATCGAGGCCAAGGCCGGCCCCGATCTCGACAAGCTGGCCGCCAATCTTGAGGACCAGAAGGCCTTCGGCAAGGTGGCCAAGGCGATCCTGCGCGACCTGTCCATGGGCGATGACCTGTCCGACGCCCCCGAACAGCCCGACGAGGACGAGGAAGGCGGCGAGGAAGCCGATTCGGAGTCCAAGGAAGACCAGGAGGGCGGCGAGGGCGAGGAACAGTCCCCGCAGCAGACCGCCATGGACGACAGCGAGTCCACCCATCGCGAAAGCGAAGAGACCGACAGCCAGATGATGTCGGCCGAGGAGGACCCCGACGCCGAGGACACCGACGAACAGCCCGACATGGGCGAGGGCGAACAGCCCTCGCGCCCCGACCCGCGGGGCGAAGCCAAGACGCCGACCTATAAGGTCTTCTCCAGCGCCCACGACGAGATCGTGGCGGCCGAAGAGCTGTGCGATCCCGAAGAGCTCGGCCGCCTGCGGGCCTATCTGGACCAGCAACTGGCCAGCCTGTCGAGCGTGGTGTCGCGCCTGGCCAACAAGCTGCAGCGCAAGCTGATGGCCCAGCAGAACCGGTCCTGGACGTTCGACCTGGAGGAGGGGATGCTCGACGTCGCCCGCCTGACCCGGGTGATCATCGACCCCACCGCGCCGCTCTCCTTCAAGGAGGAGAAGGACACCGAGTTCCGCGACACCGTCGTCACCATCCTGATCGACAATTCGGGCTCCATGCGCGGCCGTCCGATCATGGTCGCCGCGGTCTGCGCCGACATCCTGGCGCGCACCCTGGAGCGCTGCGGGGTCAAGACCGAGATCCTGGGCTTCACGACGCGAGCCTGGAAGGGCGGGACCAGCCGCGAGGACTGGCTGAAGGCCGGCAAGCCGCCCCAGCCTGGCCGCCTGAACGACCTGCGCCACATCATCTATAAGGCGGCCGACGCCCCCTGGCGCCGCGCCCGGCGCAATCTCGGCCTGATGATGCGCGAAGGGCTGCTGAAGGAAAACATCGACGGCGAGGCCCTGATGTGGGCCCACCAGCGCCTGATGGGCCGGCCCGAGCAGCGCCGGATCCTGATGGTGATCTCCGATGGCGCGCCGGTCGATGATTCGACCCTGTCGGTGAACTCCGGCCACTATCTCGAACGCCACCTGCGCGAGGTGATCGAGGAGATCGAGACCAAGAGCCCGGTGCAGCTGATCGCCATCGGCATCGGCCACGACGTCACCCGCTACTATCGCCGGGCGGTGACCATCGTCGATGTGGAGCAGCTGGCCGGCGTGATCGTCGATCAACTGGCCGAGCTGTTCGACGAAGAGATTCGCAAGGCCACGCGGGCCACCGCCAACCTGCTGCAGCCCCCGCCCAGCACCCAAGGCCCCTCAGGCCCTGGGCGAGGATCAACCTTCAAGGAAGTCCGGAGAGCCCTGGCATGAGCCCCCTGCCCCGTCTTGGCGCCCTCATCGCCCTGGCGGGGCTCGCAGCCTGCGCCCCGGCCCCCAGCACACTGCCTGCCGCCCCGGTGGCGGCGGGCTCATCGATCGCCGTGCAGGCCCTCTCAGTCCCACTGAATCCGGAGGCGGACCAGACCGCCATCGGCGGCTTCGAATATGCCGGCGGGCTCCAGCTGTCCTCCACCGAGACCTCCCGCTTCCACGGGCTGTCGGACCTGATGGTGGACGCCGAAGGGCGGTTGACCGCCATCAGCGACGAGGGCGACCTGATCGAAGGCCAGCTTCTCTTCGAAGGCGATCGCCTGGCCGGCCTCACGCAAGTCACGCTGCAGCCCTTGGCCGGCCTGGACGGCCAGCCCTTGCCCAATAAGGAGATGTCCGACGCCGAGGGCCTGGCGGTGCTGGCCAATGGCGACAGGCTGGTGAGCTTCGAGCGGCAGGCCCGCGTCTGGCTGTATCCCGCCGACGGCGGCACGCCCCGGCCCGCCCCAAGCCCTGAGGCCGGCTTCCCCCTCAATGGCGGGCTGGAGGCCCTGGCGCCGGACCCGGAACGCGGGGCGGACGCCTATGTGGTGGGCGGCGAGGAGTCGGGTGAGACCTGGACGTGCCGGATCGCCGCCGCCTGCACGCCAGGGGCCAAGGTGAACAAGGGCGCGGAGTTCGGCCTGGTGGCGATGCGGCGGCTGCCGGGGGACCAGAGCGCCTACCTGCTGCGCGCCTGGGACCCGCTGCGCGGCAGCCGGATCGTGCTGACCATCACGGGGCCGGCTGGCGAGGTCGCGCGTATGGAAATGGCCAAACCGCTGACGGTGGACAATTTCGAGGGTGTGGATTTTGTCCCTCGGCCGGACGGGGGCTACCGGGTCTACATCCTGTCGGACGACAATTTCAGCGCCAGCCAGCGGACCCTGCTGCTGGCCTTCGACTGGCGCCCTGCCGACTGAGGCGCGGGCACGAAAAAAGCCGGCCCCAAGGGACCGGCCTTTTCATAGTCGTCGTCAGAGCAGCCGCTGTTTAGGCGGCGGCCTTGGCTTCGGCGAGCTTGGCCTTCAGCTGACGCTTGATCTTCAGCGCGCGCGGCGAGAGTTGCTCGTCGCGGGCCTTGACCAGGAAGGTGTCCAGACCGCCCCGGAAATCGAGGGTCCGCAGGGCCGCATTGCTAATGCGCAGTCGGAAGGACTGGCCCAGCGCGTCGGACTGCAGGGTGGCCGGAGACAAGGCCGGCAGGAACCGGCGCTTGGTCTTGATATTCGAGTGACTGACATTGTGCCCGACCATCGGACCAACGCCAGTGAGTTCGCAGCGGCGCGACATGGTGTTCAACCTTCGCGTGGAAACCAAAATGTGCGCGGAACGGGTCCGCACAAGAGAGCGGGCGATATAGGCGAAAGCCGACCGCCCCGTCAAGGCGCAGCGGCGGTTACCTGTGCAACTCGCCCGATCCCGCCGCCGCCTGCGCCGCCGCAACCGATCACAGGCTCCGCAGTTGTGGGCGCAGCGCCTAGGAACTACAATATTTAGTAGGGAACAAAGGCTGAATCCGGCCCCGTCGCCGATTCGGTCCCGCTTTGTTTTGGCCGCGTTCCAGAGCCGCCGCGGAAACCCACCTCTCCCCCGCCTGGCTGTTGTGAAGATTGACCCTATCCCTCATTGATGCATAGATAACTGACCAGTCAGTTATCTATTGGGAATGACCTTGCCGCCTGGACCGCCGAAATTTCGTCGCCGCAAGGCCGAACGCCCCGACGAGATCGTCGCGGCGGCCCTGGAGATTTTTGCGGAGAAGGGATTCGCGGCCGCCCGCCTGGACGACATCGCCGCCCGCGCCCAGGTCTCGAAGGGGGCCATCTATCTGTACTTCGCCACCAAGGAGGACATCTTCCGCGCCGTGGTCGAGCAGGCGGTGCTGCCCAATGTCGGCATGCTGCGCAGCCTGCTGGCCAGCCATCCTGGCCCCTTCGACGACCTGGCCCGGCGTTTTTCCGCCCTCGCGCCCCAACTGGCGGCCCGTCCCGAGATGGGCGGCGTGATCAAGATGATCATCGGCGAGGCCCGCAACTTCCCGGAACTGGCCCGGGTCTGGCACGACCAGGTGGTCGACCCGGCCCTCGGCGGGCTCACCGCCGCCATCGAAGCCGCCCAGGCCCGCGGCGAGGTCCGGCCTGGAGATCCCAGGCTCTACGCCCTCGGGCTCATCGCGCCGCTGCTGGT
Organism: uncultured Caulobacteraceae bacterium; assembly: GCA_937910255.1. GTDB lineage: Bacteria > Pseudomonadota > Alphaproteobacteria > Caulobacterales > Caulobacteraceae > Phenylobacterium. The sequence continues at coordinate 18,201 of CALEOQ010000262.1, forward strand.
GAGCGTGCTGTGGCGCGAGACCTTCACCCCCGTGGGGGCGGCGCCTTTCGACCTGGACGCCCTGGCGCGGCAGCATTTCGAGACCGCCCTGCGGGGCATGCTTGAGAAGGCGCCGGGATGAGCCGCCAACGGCTGATGATCCTGGGCGCCCTCGGGCTTGCCGCTGTCGCGCTCGCCGTCTGGCTGACGCCTGACCTTGGGCGTCCCCCGGTCCTGTCCGGCTATGTGGAGGGCGAGGCGCTCTATATGGCCGCCCCGGACTCTGGAACTCTCGGCGCGCTCTCGGTCCGTCGGGGCGATCGCGTCGAGGCCGGGGCCGCCCTCTTCGCCCTGGATCACGCCCAGCCGGCGGCGGATCTGGCCCAGGCGTCGGCCGCCGCCGCCGCCGC
>CALEOQ010000263.1 GCA_937910255.1 uncultured Caulobacteraceae bacterium
GCTGCGTCTTTTTTTTTTTTCAAGCAGAAGACGGCATACGAGATTACGACGTGACTGGAGTTCAGACGTGTGCTCTTCCGATCTGTCGAAGGTGAGGATCGAGCCGCCGCCGGCCGCCACGGTCTCCACATCCAGCATGGGGCTGCGCAGGCGCACGCCGGCCACCTGGGCCTTGTCGCGTCGCTCCAGGCGTCCGGCATAGCGGCAGACATCGGTGGAGGTGCCGCCCATGTCGAAGCCCAGCACCGCCTGGGCGCCTGCCGCCTCGGCGGTGGCGGCCACCCCGACCACCCCGCCCGCCGGTCCCGACGTGACGGCGTCTCGTCCCCGGAAGGCGCTGGCGGGAACCAGCGCCCCGGCCGAGGTCATGAAGTAGAGCGGCGCGCCGGCCACGGCCTCAGCCACCTGGCGCACATAGGCCTGCAGCACTGGCGTCAGATAGGCGTCGGCCACCGTCGTCTCGGCCCGCGGCAGGAAACGGGGCAGGGGTGACACCTCGTGGGAGAGGGCGACGAAATCGAACCCCGCCGCCGCCGCCAATTCGCCGGCTCGGCGCTCATGGGCGCCGTTGAGGTCGGAATGCAGGAAGGCGATGGCCACGGAGACGCAGCCTTGATCCCGCGCCTCGGCCAGGACCATCCGGACTTCGTCCTCGTCCAGGGCCATGATCGCCTGGCCCGCGGCGTCGAGCCGTTCGGTCACCTCGGCGGCCATGGCGTAGAGCGGCTCGGGCCGCACGATGTTCAGGGCGAAGAGATCAGGTCGTGTCTGGTCGCCCAGACGCAGGGCGTCGCCAAAGCCGCGGGTGGTCAGGAACAGGGTCGGGGCGCCGCGACGCTCCAGCAGGGCGTTGGTCGCCACCGTCGTGCCCATGCGGATGGCGCGCACCCGATCGGCGGGGAAGGGGGCTCCGCTTGGGGCTTCGAGCACGCGGCGCATGGCCTCAACGGCGGCGTCCGCATAGGCGTTCGACGCCGACAGGAGCTTGAGCGTACGGACCTCGCCATCGTCCCGGCGCGCGATCACATCGGTGAACGTGCCGCCCCGATCGATCCAAAAGCTCCAAAGCCTGTCCAAAACTTAACCCGCCCCGTGTTGGTTTGGCGTTGTCATCAGGACGCCTTCTTCCTAAGGCTTGTGGCATTAGACCAATGAGCTTCTGGCGCAAAATCGCTGGCCTTGCCGTTCGCCTCCCCGACGCGGCAGAGTGCCCCGACTGCCCTGCCGGCCTGCCGGGGCAGGATCCCGCGTTCTCGACCGCTGTCACCGCCCTGGGCGCCAAGCTGGCGCGGGCCGATGGGGAGGTCGGACGTGCGGAGTTCGACGCCTTTTCCGAAGTCTTCCAGTCCGATGAAGCCTCGCGGCCCAACATCCGACGCCTCTACAATCTGGCTCGCCAGACCACCCGGGGCTTCGAGAGCTATGCGCGCCGCCTGTCGCGGCGCTATCACAACTGCCCGCAGATCCTCGAGGATGTGCTCGATGGCCTGTTCCACATCGCCGCCTCCGATGGGGCCGTCACCGATGATGAACTCGCCTATCTGGAGCGCGTGGCCGAGCTGTTCGGCTTTTCCGGACTGGTGTTCCGCCGGCTGAAGGCGACGCACCTGGGGCTCGGGGCCGACGATCCCTACGCCGTGCTCGGCGCGCCGCACGACGCCAGCGATGACCAGCTGCGGGCGGCCTGGAAGATCGCCCTGATCGAAAACCACCCCGACCGCGCCCGATCCCGCGGCCTGCCCCAGGAATTCATCGAGGTCGCCGAGGCCAAGGCCAAGGCGATCAACTCGGCCTTCGAGGCGGCGATGCGAGAGCGTCGGGAACTGACGCAGGTCGGCGCGGTGGCCGGCCGCC
>CALEOQ010000264.1 GCA_937910255.1 uncultured Caulobacteraceae bacterium
GGGCTACACTGTTCCCGGACACGACGCTCTGCCGAGCTGCTGCGCGGGACGGGCCGGAGGCGTCGGCTGAGCCGCGGGGCGCAGGGCGGGAGTCCGATCCGCGCCGTTCGGAGGACGACGGGCCGGCCAGATTGCTCGGCGCCGGCGCGTGCGTGCGCGGACGCTTGGTCTCCACGACCACTGTCTTGGAGCGGCCATGGCTGAAGCTCTGCTTCACCGTCCCTGCGCTGACCGAGCCCGCGCCGCGGGGCTTAAGGGTCAGAGGCGGGCGTCCGCCTGGGGTTCGGCCGTTGTCTTTGTCGTCGCTCATGCGCTCGCTTTACTTACCGACCGGATGAGCCGGCCGTCTTCTAATCGTCCAAACAGGTATGACGCGCGGAACCGCAAAGTTCCGCCCGCCTCGTCACGGCTCCTCGCGCCAACTCTCTGGAAGGAGCGGGCGAAACCCCGCCAGGCGCCGGACTTCCAGCGCCCAACGATCGGCGGTACGCCCCGCAAGGAAGGCGGTGTGTATCACATTCTCCAGCCCCAAGGCCAAACCCAATTCAGCCGAGGAGAAGAGGCCGACCTGTCCGACGGGACGTGGGGAACGCCGGAGGGCGGCGAAAATCTTGCGTCGGCCGTCCGGGGCGCCGTCAGCGGCCTCGATCAACCAAGCCGCCTGACCCGAGGTCAGGGCCGCTGAGACTTTCTCGAACCCCGAGATAAGCCGTCCGGCGCGCCGCGCAAGCCCCAGGCCGTCAAGAACCCTGCGCTGCAGGAGCATCTCCACCTGGTCGGCGAGATCGGGTGGCGCCTTGGCCTTGGTCTTGGCCGAGCGGGCGAAGTGGCCCTTGCGCGCGGCGATCTCCACCGAGGCCCGGTCGGCGGCCACCCAGACGCCGCGCCCCGGAAGCTTCCGCGCCAGGTCCGGCGTCACCGTGCCGTCCGGCGCCAGCACGAAGCGGATCAGGGCGGACTCCTCCCGCGTCTCACCCGAGACCACGTCGCGGCGTTCGCGGGCGGCCTCGGCGAGGGTGGCGGGTCCGACCCGGGGCGCGACGTCGGGGTCCTGACCGGTCAGGTCCTGTTCGTTCGGTTCCGGGTCGGGCACAGGGTCTAGGTCTCGTCCGCGTCCTCGGCCGGCGCCGCAGCTTCCGCGTCGGCCTCGGGGGCTTCGGCGTCGGCTTCAGCTTCGGCGTCTGGGGCCTCAGCCTCGGGCTCGGCTTCGGCGGTCGGGGCGCTGGCGGCGCCGGCCCGGCCAAAGACCATTTCTTCTTCGGTGAGCTCCGGGGCGATCTCGTCCAGGTCCGGCTCGGGCTCGGGCGGCGCCTCGATCCAGCCCATGGCCACCCGGGCGCGCACGATCAGGGCCTCGGCGTCAGCAGGCTCCAGGCCAAAGCTCTCCAGGATGCCGTTCTCGCGCACCCGCTCGCCATTGCGGTTCTCGTACCAGCCGCGCAGGTCGTCCGGGGTCAGGTCGGCCAGGTCCTCGACGGTCTTCACCTCGCCCTCGCCCAGGGCCACGGCCATGGGCAGGGTGACGCCGTTGATCTCCAGCAGGCCGTCCTCGACCCCGAGCGCCTTGCGCTTGGCGTCGTATTCGGCGGCTTCGCGGTCCAGGAAGTCCCGGGCGCGGGCCTGGATTTCCTCGGCCGTATCCTCGTCGAAGCCCTCGATGGAGGCCACCTCGGCGGTCTCCACATAGGCCACGTCCTCGACGGTGGCGAAGCCCTCGGTGACCAGCAGCTGGGCGATGACCTCGTCCACGTCCAGGGCTTCCTGGAACAGGGCGGTGCGCTCGGCGAACTCGCGCTGGCGGCGCTCGCTCTCCTGGCTTTCGGTCATGATGTCGATCTGCCAGCCGGTCAGCTGGCTGGCCAGGCGGACATTCTGGCCGCGGCGGCCGATGGCGAGCGAGAGCTGCTCGTCGGGCACCACGACCTCGACGCGCTCGTCCTCCTCGTCCAGCACCACCTTGGACACTTCGGCCGGGGCGAGCGCATTTACGATGAAGGTGGGCTCGTCGGGGCTCCACTGGATGATGTCGATCTTCTCGCCCTGCAGCTCGGCGACCACGGCCTGGACGCGGCTGCCGCGCATGCCGACGCAGGCGCCGACGGGGTCGATGGAGCTGTCGTTGGAGACCACCGCCATCTTGGCGCGGCTGCCGGGATCGCGGGCCACGGCGCGGATCTCGATCACCCCGTCATAGACCTCGGGCACTTCCTGGGCGAACAGCTTGGCCATGAAGCCGCCGTGGGCGCGGGAGAGCAGGATCTGCGGCCCCTTGGTCTCGCGGCGGACGTCGTAGATGTAGCAGCGGATGCGGTCGCCGATGTTGAAGTTCTCGCGCGGGATCGACTGGTCCCGGCGCATGATGCCTTCGCCGCGGCCCAGATCGACGACGACATTGCCGTACTCGACCCGCTTGACCGACCCGCTGATGATCTCGCCGACCCGGTCCTTGAATTCCTCGTGCTGGCGTTCGCGCTCGGCCTCGCGGACCTTGCCGGTCACCACTTGGCGGGCCATCTGGGTCTGCACCCGGCCGAACTCGAAGGGCGGCAGCACCTCTTCGTAGACCTGGCCGACCTGCGCCTTGGGATCATCGCGACGGGCCTCGGACAGGCGCATGATGCCGGGAGGCGCCTCTTCGCCGGCCTCCTCGTCCCAGGCCGCGTCGTCGGACACCACGGTGACCACCCGCTTGATCACGGTCTCGCCGGTCTTGGGGTCGATATTCACCCGGATGTCGTGCTCGGCCCCGTAGCGGGAGCGCGCGCCCTTCTGGATCGCCTCTTCGATCGCCTCGATGACGATCTCCTTGTCGATCGATTTCTCGCGGGCCACCGCCTCGGCGATCTGCAGAAGCTCCAGCCGGTTGGCGGAGATGCCGGTCAGGCTCATGGGTCTAATCCTCTTGGTGGGATACGGCGCCGTCGGAGGCGATGCGCTCGGCGCGCTGCTCGGCTCCGCGTTTCATCAGTTCATCGGTCAGGACCAGCTTGGCCTCGACGATCCAGTCAAAGGGCACGAGCACGGTCTCGTCCTCGCCCTCCAGGTCCAGGCAGACCTGGCCCTCTTCGGTTCCGGCCAGGGCGCCGCGGAAGCGCTTGCGGCCCTCGGCCATGCGGTCCAGCTCGAGCCGCGCCTCATAGCCTTCGTAGGTGTCGAAGTCCTTCAGCCGGGTCAGCGGCCGATCGATGCCGGGCGAGGAGACCTCCAGCACATATTCCCCGGCGATGGGGTCGGCGGCGTCCATGATCTCGGCCACGGCCCGGGACAGGGCGGCGCAGTCGTCGACGTTCATTTCGCCGTCCGGCGTCTCGGCCATGATCTGCAGCCGACGCTGCTGCTCGCCGCCCATCAGGCGCAGGCGCACGATCTCATAGCCCGCCGCCTCGGCCACGGGGTCGAGCAGCTCCAGAAGTCTCAGGTCCTCTGCGGTCTTGCCGCGCATAGCTCCAGCCGTCCTCAGGCAAAGAAAAAAGCGGCTGGGCCGGAGCCCGCCGCTCGAAAGCGCTATCCAGCGCTATCGGACGATGTTGCCGGAAATATAGGCCCTTGCGACGGGCTTGTCACCCTTCCCGTAACCCCCGCCGTCGAGGCGCTGGCCCCTCGGTTGATCAGGCGGGGCCCGGCGCGGGAAGCGCCGGCGGCGGCGGCGATCGCCATCTGGGCGCCAAACCCCGTTTCCCCAGACGGGTTTTGGCCCTATGGGAGGCGCTTCTCCTCCCCGAGACAGATCACAAGAGTCATTTCGAACATGGACCTTTCCAAGATCGCCATCGGCGTGAACCCGCCCTACGACGTCAACGCCGTCATCGAGATCCCCCAGGGCGGCGAGCCGGTGAAGTACGAACTCGACAAGGAGTCCGGCGCGCTGTTGGTCGACCGGTTCCTGCACACGGCCATGTTCTATCCGGGCAATTACGGCTTCATCCCCCACACCCTGTCGGAAGACGGCGACCCGATGGACGTGATGGTGGTCGGCCCGACGCCTGTGGTGCCTGGCGCGATCATCCGCTGCCGCCCGGTGGGCACCCTGATGATGACCGATGAGGCCGGCGCCGACGAAAAGGTCCTGGCCGTGCCGGTGGACCAGCTGCACCCCTTCTATACCGGCGTCGAATCCTGGCGCGGCCTGCCCACCATCCTGACCGAGCAGATCGCCCATTTCTTCAAGCACTACAAGGACCTGGAGAAGGGCAAAAGCGTCGACATCGTGCGCTGGGCCGATCCCGACGAGACCGCCGCCCTGATCCGGGCCGGCATCGAACGGGCCCAGAACGCCAAGAAGTAATCGGCGAAAGCCGTCTTGGCTCAGGGGGCGGTCGGCATGCTGACCGCCCCTTTTTCGTGGGCGGGCTTCAGACCCGGACGAAATCCAGGAACACCGGCGCGCAGTCGCCCAGGCGCTTTTCCTCATAGCGGGTGGTGATGTGGTCGGCCGGCGGCTGGCGCCAGTCCTGCGCCCGCTCGGCCTGCCAGGCGAAGTCCGGCGAGGCCAGGAACCGCTCCAGGGTCCAGTCAGCATAGTCGGCCCAGTCGGTGGCGAAGCGCAGCCGGGCGCCTTGCGCCATAAGTCGGGCGAGTTCGCCGATCAGCTCGGTCTGCACCAGCCGGCGCTTGTTGTGCCGCGCCTTGGGCCAGGGGTCGGGAAACAGGATGAACACCCGGTCCAGACAGCCGTCCGGCAGCCGGGCCATCAGCTCGCGGACATCTCCGTCGTGCAGGCGGACATTGCCCAGACCCTGTTCGTCGATATGGCGCAGCGCGCTGGCGACGCCGTTCTGGAACGGCTCGGCGCCGAGGATCAGGGCCTCAGGCGCGCGGCCGGCCTGGGCGGCCATGTGCTCGCCGCCGCCGAACCCGATCTCCAGCCAGACGGCCTTGGCCTGGGGCTGCAGGGCGCGGGGATCGAAGTCCTCGAGCGGGCAGCGGATCTTGGGCAGCAGACTGTCCATCAGGGCGGCCTGCCGCGGCTTGATCGGCCGCGACTTGATGCGCCCGAAGGAGCGCATCGGGGGATGGGGATCAGACGTCATGGGCGGGAGCCATAGACCGGCGCGGCGTCCCTGTCGTGGGAGCGCGCGCCGGCCGTGATGTTCAGGCCAGGCTCTTCAGCTGGTCGACGAGATCGGTCTTCTCCCAGGAGAAGCCGCCCTCATTGTCCGGCTCGCGGCCAAAATGGCCATAGGCCGCGGTGCGGGCGTAGATCGGCCGATTAAGTCCCAGGTGCTCGCGGATGGCCCGCGGGGTGGCCCCGCCGATCAGCTCGGGCAGGACCAGTTCCAGCTTGGTCGGGTCCACATGGCCCTCGCCGTGCAGGTCCACATAGAAGGACAGGGGCTCGGCCACGCCGATGGCGTAGCTGATCTGGATGGTGCAGCGGCGGGCCAGGCCCGCGGCGACCACGTTCTTGGCCAGGTAGCGGCAGGCATAGGCCGCCGAACGGTCCACCTTGGTGGGGTCCTTGCCCGAAAAGGCGCCGCCGCCATGGGGGGCTGCGCCGCCATAGGTGTCGACGATGATCTTGCGGCCGGTCAGCCCGGCGTCGCCGTCCGGCCCGCCGATCTCGAACTTGCCGGTGGGATTGACCAGCCACTGGGTCTTGCGGGTGATCAGGCCCTCGGGGATGACGCCCTCCACATAGGGCTTGATCATCTCCTGCACGCGCTTGGGCGTGGCCGCATGGAGGCCGATCCGCTTCTTGTGCTGGGTCGAGACGACGATCTTCAGCACCTCGACGGGCTTGCCGTCCTCATAGCGCAGGGTGACCTGGCTCTTGGCGTCGGGCTCCAGGGCCTCGCATTCCCCGGAATGGCGCACCTCGGCCAGGCGCTTGAGGATGTTGTGCGAATACTGCAGGGCCGCGGGCATCAGCTCGGCGGTCTCGTCGCAGGCATAGCCGAACATGATGCCCTGGTCGCCGGCGCCCTCGTCCTTCTTGTCGCTGGCGTCGACGCCCTGGGCGATGTGTTCGGACTGGGCGTGCAGATAGCAGGCGAACTTGGCCTTATCCCAGTGGAAGCCCTTCTGGGCGTAGCCGATGTCCTTCACCGCCTGGCGGACCTTGGGCTCCAGGCTATGGACGATTTCCTTGGTCAGGGCCTTGTTCTCGGCCTTGGACGCCCCGGGGCGCCCGGCGCGCACTTCGCCGGCCAGCACGATGCGATTGGTGGTCACCAGGGTTTCGCAGGCCACCCGGGCCTGGGGCTCGGCGGCGATGAAGGCGTCGACCACCGTGTCGGAAATCCGATCGGCGACCTTGTCGGGGTGGCCTTCAGAGACGCTTTCGCTGGTGAAGATATAGGAGGAACGGCTCAAAATCGGGGCTCCGGTCAGGCGACGGCGGCCGCGCGCGCGGCGGGCCGGCAACTTGCCGAGAACCCTATAAAGAAATCCTTATATCCCGCAAGCGGTGCGGTCAGACTTCTTCGACCCGCACCTCATCCTCGAGATCGGCCTCGGACTCCTCGGCCATGGTCCGCACCAGGTCCAGCAGCCGGCGACGCACCCGGGCCCGGCGGATGCGGGGGAACAGGGTGGCGAGCTCCATGCCTTCCGGGGTCAGCAGGAAATCGTGGACGGTGTCGCGGCCGTCATCGGGGCTGTTCGCGCCATGTTGAGCCGGGTCGCCAAGACCTTCGTAGAAATAGGCGATGGAGGTCTTCAGGGCGCGCGCGACCTCCCAGAGCTTGGAGGCGCTGACCCGATTGGCCGCCCGCTCGTACTTCTGGACCTGCTGAAAGGTCAGACCGATGGAGTCGGCCAGCTTCTCCTGGCTGACGCCAAGTTCTTTCCGGCGCAGTCGGATGCGCAGGCCCACGTGCCGATCAACCGGATTGGGGGACCGGTCGAGATCGAGGTCCTTGGTCATGGCGCTCCCTTACCCGAACTGCACATCACTCGCAAAAGGACACACCGTCCGCAACAGCCTTCATCGCCGTCGGAGCAAAGGCGTAGCGCCCATAGCCCCCGAAACGAGCAGCATCAGGGCGAAGGGCAAATTTCCGAAGCGCGAGAACGGGGTCGGGGCGTCCGGCGGCGGCAGGGCTGAATCGATCACCCCCTGGCGACCCTGGCTCATCCAGGCGCCGGCCTGCAGCCGGCCGCGGGCGTCGATGACCCCGGACACGCCCGTGGGGGTGGCGCGGACCAGGGGCAGGCCCTCTTCGATGGCCCGGTAGCTGGCCAGGTTCAGGTGCTGCCAGGGCCCCGAGGTGGCGCCGAACCAGGCGTCGTTGGAGATATTCAGGATCCATTCGGCGCGCACGCCGCCGCGGGCGCCGGCCTGGCCGGTGAAGCGGGGGAAGAGGGCCTCATAGCAGATCAGCGGCTGCACCGGCGGCAGGCCTGGCAGGGTCAGGGGCTGCGGCGGCGGCCCCGCGGTGAAGTCCTCGGGCATGTTGACCAGGCTGCGCAGGCCAAGACGGGTCATGGTGTCGCCGAGGGGCAGATATTCCCCGAAGGGGACGAGACGATGCTTGTCATAGAGCCCCAGGACCTCAAGCCCGCCAGCCTCAGCCCGGCGGAAAGCGACCAGGGTGTTGAAGTAGTCGAGCCCTGCAGATCGGAAGAGCACACGTCTGAACTCCAGTCACGTCGTAATCTCGTATGCCGTCTTCTGCTTGAAAAAAAAAAAAACCACCAACCGACATGCACGACCTTCCACACTAGTGACACAGCCACTGGCTGAACGCAGTAACCACG
>CALEOQ010000265.1 GCA_937910255.1 uncultured Caulobacteraceae bacterium
GGGCCTGGCCGGATTCCAGCGCGGCGCATTGTCCTTGTCGATGATCACGGCGCGCACGCCCGCGATGAAGTCGTGGAGACCGACCACCCGGGCGCCGATCCGGTACTCCATCTCGATGTTCTCGGCGAAGGTCTCAGCCTGGGCGCCCAGGGCCAACTGACGGAAGGCGACCTTCAGGGTCTGAGGAGACTTGGTCTTCAGCACCTCCAACTGAGCGGCGGCCCAGGCGCCGCCGTCGGCTTCAAGGGCGGCGAAGATCGCCTCGACGCGCTCGCCATCGAACAGGCGGTCCATCTCGTCGCGATGCGCCGCCAGGGGCGGACGTCCGGCGTCGGCCTCCAGCAGGGTGAGGTGCGTCTCGACCGCAGCGGGATCGGCGACCACCAGCGCCTTCAGGCGCGCGAGGCTATCGGACTCCACATAGTCGGTGGCCAGGCCCAGAAGTTCGCAGTCCGCGGCCTTGAGGCGGGCCCCGGTCAGGGCCAGCCACAGGCCAGCCTTGCCCGGCAGCCGCGGCAGGTGCCAGCCGCCCCCCACATCGGGAAACAGGCCGATGCCGGTTTCGGGCATGGCGAAGGTCGTCCGCTCGGTGGCGACCCGATAGCGCGACGGCAGGGCCAGGCCGACGCCGCCACCCATGGTCACCCCATCCATGATCGCCATGACCGGTTTGGGATATTCGAAGATCAGGTGGTTCAGCCGGTACTCGGTGAAGAAGAACTCCCGGGCGGCGAAGCCGTCACGGGCGCCGCTTTCGGCCAGCATGCGGATATCGCCGCCGGCGCAGAACCCCCGCTCGCCGGCATGATCGATCAGGACGAAGTGCACGGCCGGGTCGCCCAACCAGTCCACCAGGGCGTCGATCATCATCCGACACATGTCCGTGGTCAGCGCATGCAGCGCCTTGGGACGGTTCAGCGTGATCCGCCCGACCGAGCCCTCGATGCGCGTCAGGACGTCGGGCTCATCGGTCATCGAAACATCTCCCGGGCGATGATCACCCGCATGATCTCATTCGTCCCCTCCAGAATCTGGTGGACGCGCAGGTCGCGGACGATCCGCTCCAGCGGGTAGTCGGCCAGGTAGCCATAGCCGCCATGCAGTTGAAGCGCCTCATTGGCCACATGGAAGCCGGCGTCGGTGGCGAAACGCTTGGCCATGGCGCAGAGCTTGGTGGCGTCGGGGCGGCCGGCGTCCAGGGCCGCAGCCGCGCGTCGGACCATCAGCCGGGCGGCCTCCAGCTCGGTGGCCATGTCGGCCAGTTTGAACTGCAGGGCCTGGAAGTCGCGCAATGGCCGGCCGAACTGGCGGCGCTCGGCGAGGTAGGCCTGGGCGGTGTCGAGCGCCAGCGCCGCCCCGCCCAGGGAGCAGGAGGCGATGTTCAGCCGCCCGCCATCCAGGCCCATCATGGCGAACCGGAAACCCTCCCCCTCGTCGCCGATGCGATTGCTGGCGGGCACGCGCACGCCGTCGAAATTCACCTGCGCCGTCGGCTGGGCGTTCCAGCCCATCTTCCGCTCCCGCGCACCGAAGGAGAGGCCGGGCGCATCGGCCTCGATTACAAAGGCCGACACGCCGCCGGCGCCGGCCCCGCCGGTGCGGGCCATGACCACATAGATGTCTGAGGTTCCGCCGCCGGAGATGAAGGCCTTGGCGCCGTTCAGCACATAGGAATCGCCGTCGCGTGCGGCGGTGGTGGTCAGGGCCGCGGCGTCCGAGCCCGCCCCTGGCTCGGTCAGGCAATAGGAGGCCACCAGCTCCATGGTGGTGAGCCGCGGCAGATAGCGGGCGCGAAGCTCTGGATCGCCGAACCGGTCGATCATCCAGGCGGCCATGTTGTGGATGGTCAGATAGGCCGTGGTGGCCACATCCCCATAGGCCAGGGCCTCGAAGATCAGCGAGGCGTCCAGGCGCGAGAGCCCCGCGCCGCCGACATCCTCCGACAGGTAGACGCCGGCGAATCCGAGCTCGGCCGCCTGGCGCAGGGTCTCCACCGGAAAGTGGCTCTCGCGATCCCACTGCGCCGAATAGGGCGCCAGTTCGGCCGCGGCGAAGGCCTGGGCGGCGGCCTGAAGGGCGCGCTGGTCCTCTGAGAGCTCGAAATCCATGGCCTTAGGTCTCCCTGGGCTTGAGGAAGTCGCGCGGGCGGCGCACCCTGTCAACGACAGGGGGAGATCAGAATGACCTTCAACAGCAGCGGCGCCAGCTCCGTCGAGTCGTCGCGCAACCTGGCCCTCCTCAACTACGCCCTGATGTTTGCGGCGGTATTCTTCGCCGGCGTGCCGGCCCTGGCCGCGGTGATCATCGCCTATACCCAGCGCGATTCAGCGCCTGAACCGGCGCGCAGTCATCTCGGGTTCCAGATTCGCAGCTTCTGGGTCGCCTTCTTCCTCGCCCTGCTGGCCGGGATCTGTGGCCTTGCCGCCGTTATCCACGTCCTCGCCTCGCTTTACGGCCTCGCCAACACGGCCGGCTGGGGCGGCGTCGATCAGATGGAGGTGGTGATCGGCCAGGTGGCCATCGATGCGACCCTGCTGTTCCTGATCGTCGGCGCCATCGCGCTGGGGTTCCTGTCGGGCCTGTGGCTGATCGGCGCCTCCATCATCGGCGCCGTCAGGCTTGCGTCGGACAAGACGATGGGTAAGAGCCGGGTCCCATGACCCTGCCCCCCCTCGCCGCCTACCCCGCCCTGCGCCTGCGCCGCCTTCGCCAGGCCGGCTGGATCCGCAGCCTCGTCCGCGAAACCGTCCTCACCCCCTCCGACCTCATCTGGTCGATGGTGGTCCATGAGGGCGAGGGCCAGGTTCCCGTGGCCTCCATGCCCGGCGTCGCCCGACTGTCGGTGGCCGAAGCCGCCAAGGCCGCGGTCGAGGCCCGCCAGCTCGGCATCCCGGCCATCGCCATCTTCCCGCACATCGACATGGCCCGAAAGGACGCCTCAGGCTCCCTAGCGGCCGATCCGGACGGCCTGATCTGCCGGGCGGTCAAGGCCATGAAGGACGCCGCGCCTGAGGTCGGGATCATGTGCGACGTGGCGCTCGACCCGTTCACCGACCACGGTCATGACGGCCTGATCGAGAACGGCCGCATCCTCAACGACGCCACGATCGAACGCCTGGTCGAACAGGCCCTGGTGCAGGCCAAGGCTGGCTGCGACATCCTGGCCCCGTCGGACATGATGGACGGCCGGGTCGGGGCCCTGCGCACCGCGCTCGAGGCCGAGGGCCTGCAGGATGTGATGATCATGTCCTACGCCGCCAAATACGCCTCGGCCTTCTACGGCCCCTATCGCGACGCCATCGGCTCGGGGAAACTAGGCACAGGGGCTGTGGATAATCCTGGGGACAAGAAGACCTACCAGATGGACCCGGCCAATACCGAGGAGGCCCTGCGCGAGGTCGCCCTCGACATCGCCGAGGGCGCCGACATGGTCATGGTCAAGCCGGGCCTGCCCTATCTCGACATCCTGCGGCGGCTTGTGGAGACCTTCGCCCTGCCGACCTTCGCCTTCCAGGTGTCTGGCGAGTACGCCATGATCAAGGCCGCCGGCGCCAACGGCTGGATCGACGAGGATCGGGCCATCCTCGAAAGCCTCGGCGCCTTCAAGCGCGCTGGCGCGGCGGGAACCATCACCTACTTCGCCCCCCATGCGGCGCGCCTGCTGGGGGCGTGACCGCGCCGACCATCAGCATTGTCGCCGCGGTTATCCGCGATCCGGCCGGTCGCGTGCTGACCGTGCGCAAGGCGGGCGCCTCGCGCTTCATGCTGCCCGGCGGGAAACGGGAGCCCGGAGAGGATGATCTGACCGCCCTGGCCAGAGAGCTCCGTGAGGAGCTGGGCGTGGCGGTTCAGGTCGGGGCTTTCATCGGCCGATTTCAGGCGCCGGCCGCCAATGAGCCGGGCCACCAGGTGGTGGGCGACATCTACCTGGCCACCACCTCTGACGCGCCAGCCATCGCGGCGGAAATCGCCGAGCTGCTCTGGATGTCGCCCGAAGCGCCCTATCCCGCGCCCCTGGCGCCGCTTCTGGAGCTTGAGGTTCTGCCTCGCCTGAGCGCGACAGACTCGTGAACGAGCGGTCGAAGGCCGGCGTCCTCAGGTCCTCAGCCAGTCGACCAACAGGCCGTTGACCGCCTCGGGCGCCTCCTGCTGCACCCAGTGGGAGACGCCAGGCAGGCGCTTGATCTGTAGATCGGCCACATGCGCCTCCGTACCCTCCAAGGTCTCCACGCCCAGCGCGGCGTCAGCCTCGCCCCAGATGATCAGGGTCGGGATTTCGATCTTCGCCCAGGGTTCGCGCATGAAGTCCGGATGGCGCGCCGCAGCCCGGTACCAGTTGATCATGCCGGTCATCGCGCCGGGCCGCTGGGCGTCGGCGGCGTAGCGATCGAGCACCGCATCGGGAAACCGGCTCTTATCCTTGGCCATGCCTGAGAAGGCCCGCCGGATGGCGCGGGCGTCCCTGGCCAGCAACAGGCGCTCTGGCCATCCGGGGATCTGGAAGAAGGCCATGTACCACGATCGCAGCATCTGTCTGGGCGAGCGGCGCAGCACCTGCGCGAACACCGCCGGGTGTGGGACATTCATGATGACCAGCCGACTCAGCGGCCGCACCTTGCGCGCGGCGAAGGTCCAGGCCACCGCCGCGCCCCAGTCGTGGGCGACGAGCATGACTTCCTTCGCGCCGGCCACATCGATCAGGGCGGCGACGTCCTCCAGCAGCCGTTCCATCCGGTAGCTGTCCACGTCCTGGGGCTTGGGCTCGGTTTGGCCATAGCCGCGCAGGTCCGGCGCCCAGACCCGGTAGCCCAGGTCCGCCAGCACCGGCATCTGGGCGCGCCAGGAAAAGCGGCTTTCGGGGAAGCCGTGCAGGCACAGGGCCAGCCGCTCGCCGGCGCCGGCCTCGTCCACCGCAAAGGCGAGGCCGTTGGCCTCGATCGTGCGCGTCGTGATGATCATGGCCCCTCCGGCCGTTCTCGGGCGCAGTAGTAGGCGCTCGGCTGCGCCCATCCGTCCAGGTGACGGACGTCAACGAAGCTGAACCCGGTCTTCTCCAAAACCCGCCGTGAGGCCAGGTTGTCGGGATTGACGATGGCCGCCACCGTCTCCAGCCCAAGCGGGCCTCGGGCATGGCCGAGCACCGCCATAGCCGCCTCCTGGGCGTAGCCCCGCCCCCAGCACCGCTCCAGAAAGGCGTAACCAAGGTCCACATGCGGGAGGACGTCGCGCTTCACGAGACCCGCCAGGCCAATGGGCTCATGGGCGTCTTTGGGCGTCACGACCCACATGCCGAAGCCGTGGTCGCGATAGCTGCCGATGATCCGCGTTTCGATATAGTCCCGCGCCTGATCGAGGTCGCGGACGCCGCGGTCCCCGATCCCCTGGATGAAGCCTGGCGCATTCAACAGCTCAAGGATGAAGGGCGCATCTTCGACCTCGGCCTCGCGCATGGTCAGGCGCGCGGTCTCCAGGATCATTTCGGCGGCTCCAGGCGCGCCACCAGGCTGGAGGTGTCCCAGCGGGCGCCGCCCATGGCCTGAACCTCGGCATAGTAGCCGTCCACAAGCCGCGTGATGTCGAGCTGGGCGCCATTGGCCTGCGCCTCGTCCAGCACCAGGCCGAGATCCTTGCGCATCCAGTCGACGGCGAACCCGAAATCGAATTGGCCCTCGGCCATGGTCGGCCAGCGATTGTCCATCTGCCAGGACTGGGCCGCGCCCTTGGAGATCGCCGCCAGCACGTCGGCCGGATCGAGCCCGGCGCGCCGGGCGAAGTGCAGGCCCTCGGCGAGGCCCTGGACGACGCCGGCGATGCAGATCTGGTTGACCATCTTGGTCAGCTGGCCAGCGCCTGCCGGGCCCATCCGCTTGACCGCCTTGGCGTAGACGCCGATCACGGGCTCGGACCGGGCGAAGGCGTCGGGATCGCCGCCGCACATGATGGTTAGCTGGCCGGCCTCGGCGCCCGCCTGTCCGCCGGAGACCGGCGCATCGATAAAGCTCGCGCCCGCTTCAGCGCAGAGCTGCGCCATCTCCCGGGCCAGCCTGGCCGAGGTGGTGGTGTGGTCGACGATCACCGCGTTGGGCGCCAGGACCGGCAGGGCCTGCGTCACGACAGCGCGGACGTCGTCGTCATTGCCGACGCACAGGATCAGCATTGCGGCGTCCTGCGCCGCCCCGGCCGCCGTGGCGCCGCCGCGACCCCCATGCCTTTCGACCCAGCGGGCCGCCTTTTCCGGGCTACGGTTAAAGACCGCAAGTTCGTGACCGGCCTTGGCCAGGTGGCCAGCCATGGGAAATCCCATCACGCCCAGGCCCGCAAACGCCAGTTTCATAAGGTTCGGCCTTCCTCAGACTCATTGAATGGCAACGCCATCTTAACGAGCCCCGCGCCACCTTGCGGCTCAATTAGCGTTAACCGGGGTGGGGCGATGGCGTCGGGCGAGCGGCCGATCGTTATCAAGAAGGTCAAGAAGGGCGGCGGCCATGGGCACCATGGCGGCGCCTGGAAGGTGGCCTATGCCGACTTCGTCACCGCGATGATGGCCTTCTTCCTGCTGATGTGGCTGATCAACACCACCAGTCCGGAGCAGAAGCGCGGCATCGCCGACTATTTCGCGCCGGCCAGCATCTCGTCGACCACGTCAGGCTCTGGCGGCATCCTCGGCGGTACGGCCCTGGGCGCCGATGGGGCCAAGTCGTCCGGCTCGATGTCGATCATCGAGCAGATGTCCCCCGAATCACCAAACCCCGAAGAGGACGGCGAAACCCAGGACCCGTCCGCCAAGAGTCAGCTGCAGGAAGCCAGCACCGAGGCGCTCCGTGAGGCCTTGCAAAAGCGCGAAGAAGCCGCCTTCCAGTCCGCGGCCCAGTCCCTGCGTCAGGCGCTGCAGGACATGCCCGAACTGGCCGAGCTGTCGAAGAACATCATCATCGACCAGACGCCGGAGGGCCTGCGCATCCAGCTGGTCGACCAGGAGGGCCGCTCCATGTTCTCCGAAGGCTCTGGTCAGCCCAACGACCGGGCCCGTCTGCTGCTGCGGGCGGTCTCCAAGGTGATCAACCAGCTGCCCAACCGGGTCAGCGTCTATGGCCACACCAGCGTCAACGCCGACGGCGCCCGCGCCGAGGGCGACTGGGCGCTGTCTGCGACCCGCGCCGACTCTTCGCGCCGTGTGCTGCAGGCCGCCGGCGTCGCGTCGGACCGGATCTACCAGGTCTCTGGCAAGGCCAATTCCGAGCCGCTCTATCCCGACGATCCCACCCTGCCCGGCAATCGTCGGATCGCCATCGTCCTGCTTCGCGAAGCGCCCGTGCTCCCGCCGGATGTGCGCCCCTGACCCTGATGTCGAATCGCGACCGAACCGCTCACCGAAATGTGTCGGCTTGCCTGAGGGCCAGACATGGCTCCTAATCGGTTTCTCCGCAGGGGTTCGAGGGCGAACGCAGGTCCGTGACGCAGCATTTCCCGACGCGACAGCTTAGGTTCTTCCTGACCGCGCCGTCGCCTTGCCCCTACCTGCCGGGTCGCTTCGAACGAAAGGTGTTCGCGCACCTGCCCATGGCCGACGGCCCGGGTGTCAACGACTCCCTCACCCAGATCGGCTCCCGGGGCTCCCAGAACATCGCCTATCGTCCCGCCTGCGAGGCTTGCGTCGCCTGCGTATCGGCCCGTCTTCCCGGCGAAGCCGATGTGGTCTCGCGCTGGGAGCGGCGCATGCTGGCGGGCCAGG
>CALEOQ010000266.1 GCA_937910255.1 uncultured Caulobacteraceae bacterium
GTCGCCGCACTGCTGTGTGTTGTTTTTTTTTTTTTTTGCCAGCAGAAGACGGCATACGAGATTACGACGTGACTGGAGTTCAGACGTGTGCTCTTCCGATCTACCTGGAAGCCGCCCTCGACCCCAAGGCCCCGGCTCACTGGGGCGGGGCTGAGGCCACGCCCCCCGTCTGGCCGACCGGCGCCCGTCCCTTGAGCGACCACGTGAAAGCCCCGCCACAGCTGGCCGCCCGCCTGGCCCATGTGGCCCTGGTGTCCCGGGATGCCGGCGAGGCCCTGGCCAAACAGATCGCGCCGGGCTGCCGGCTGGTGTCCCGCGAGGGCGACCTGTGGCGCTGGGACGGTTTCACCGCCCGGGCCGAGGCCAAGAAGCCGGCGGCTGTCCGCCTCGAGCAGAAGACCCGACTGGCCGAGGTGGAGGCCGAGATCGAGGCCCTCGCCCCCGCCGCCCAGAGCGCCCGCGAGGCCCTGGCCGCCGCGCGCCAGGCCCAGAACGAGGCTGAGGCCGCGCAGAAGGCGGCGCGGCGGGAGCCCCCGGCCTGCGAACAGCGCCTGGGCCAGGCGCGTTCGGCCCTGGAACGCTTGGAGCGGGAGGGCGCCCGGCGGGAGGCCCAGGCCCAGTCCCTCGACGACATGATCGGCCGCTTCGAGGCCGAGCTGGCCGAGGCTGAAGCCCATCACGCCGCCGTCCTCGCCGAGGTGACCGTGGCCCGCGCGGATGGCGATCTGGCCGCCGCCCTGGCCAAGGCCCGCGCGGCCGCCGGCCCGGCTCGGGAATCCGCCGCCGCCGCACGCTCAGCGCTGGATGTGGAAACCCGCGATCGGGAGGGCCGCGCCCGGCGCCTGGCCACCCTGGTCAAGGAGCGCGACGATTGGGCGCGGCGGGCCGACACCGCCGGCCGGCGCCTGGAGACGCTGGAGGCCGACCGCGCCCGCAGCCTGCAAGCCCTGGACGTCGCCCGCGAAGCGCCCAAGGCGCTGGAGTCGCGCCGCATCGCCCTGCTCGACGCCTTCGCCGCCGCCGAGACACGGCGCGCCCAGGCCCGCGACGCCATGCTGGCCGCCGAGTCGACCCGCTCGGAGGCGGAAAGAGCCCTGCGCGCCGCCGACGCCGCCGCCGCCCAGGCCCGCGAGGCCCGCGCCGCCCTGGACGCCCACCGCGAGGCGGCCGTCCAGCGGCTGACCGAGATCACCGAACAGATTCGCGAGACCGCCCGGGTGGAGCCCGCCGAGCTGGCCCGCCTGCTGGCCGATGAGGCCGTCGCCATCCCCGCCGACGCCGGCGGCATGGAATCCCACCTCCACAATCTGGAACGCCAGCGGGACTCCATCGGCGCGGTGAACCTGCGGGCCGAGGACGAGGCGCGGGAGAGCGCGGCGCGTCTGGAGACCATGCAGACCGAGCGCGCCGACCTGACCGGCGCCATCGCCCGCCTGCGCCAGGGCATCGACGAGCTGAACGGCGAGGGCCGCGAGCGGCTGCTGGCCGCCTTCGAGGTCATCAACGCCCACTTCAAGACCCTGTTCGAGACCCTGTTCGAGGGCGGGCAGGCCGAGCTGCGGCTGGTAGAGTCCGACGACCCCCTGGAGGCCGGCCTGGAAATCTACGCCTGCCCGCCGGGCAAGCGCATGGCGACCATGAGCCTGATGAGCGGCGGCGAGCAGGCCCTGACGGCGGCGGCCCTGATCTTCGCGGTCTTCCTGGCCAATCCGGCCCCAATCTGCGTGCTGGACGAGGTGGATGCACCGCTGGACGACGCCAATGTCGACCGCTTCTGCAACATGCTCGACGAGATGCGCCGCCGCACCGAGACCCGGTTCATCACCATCACCCACAATCCGGTGACCATGGCCCGTATGGACCGGCTGTTTGGGGTCACCATGGCCGAGCGCGGGGTGTCGCAACTGGTGTCGGTGGACCTTCGCCAGGCCGAGGCCCTGGCGGCGGAATAGGCGCCTTGCACGACGAATCGCGGCGCCTAGGTCGATAGGCAAGAGAAATCAAACAATTAGACTGGGGCGCCAGCGCCTTGACGCTGTACCTCCGCCCCTTTAGGTTCCGCCGCGATCGAACCAGGGGCGCCGGCAGGCCGCCCGCGCCCGGGGAAGGCGTCATCCGCTCATGTCGCAGTCGAACGATCCGCACGATGAGGCGCTGAAACGCCTCGACGCACAACTGGACGCGGTGAACGCCCAACGGGCGGCCCGTGACCAGAAGGGGAAGTTCGACACGAGCGCGATCGGCTCCGGCTACAAGCTGGTGGCCGAACTGATCGGGGGTGTTCTTGGAGGGCTCGGCCTTGGCTGGCTCTTCGATCAATGGGCTGGAACCTCGCCCTGGGGCTTGCTCCTGGGCGTGCTTGTGGGTACCGCCCTGGCGATGTTCTTGATCTCGCGTTCAGCGGGACGCATGAGCGCGCAGGCGGCGGCGAAGGCCGGACCGGTTTCCTCGGTCCCCTTCGACGACGATGAAGATGACGACGACGGCTGGCCCGCGGGGCCTGGCCAGAACAAGAGGGACTGAGGCGTGGCCGATCCGATGCATCAGTTCGAGATCCAGCAGGTTCTCGAGCTTCCGCCTGTTGCGGGCTTCGATCTCTCGATCACCAATTCGGCCCTGTGGATGATCATCGCCGCGGCCAGCGTCACCCTGTTCTTCGCCGCGGCCTCGGCCAAGGCCGCCGTGGTGCCGGGCCGGCTGCAGTCGGTGGGCGAGATGCTCTACGAGCTGATCCACAACCTGACGGACTCGATCATCGGCCACGAAGGCAAGAAGTACTTCCCCTTCGTATTCACCCTGTTCGCCTTCATTCTGGCCATGAACCTGCTGGGCATGGTCCCCTATTTCTTCACCTCGACCTCGCAGCTGGCGGTGACCGCCACCCTGGGCGTCCTGGTGATCGCGGTGGTGATCGCCGTCGGCTTCGCCCGCAACGGCCTGGGCTTCTTCAAGCTCTTCGTGCCCTCGGGCGTGCCCTTCTTCGTCCTTCCCCTGGTGGTGGTGATCGAGATCATCTCCTTCCTGGTCCGCCCGGTGACGCTCGCCCTTCGACTGTTCGGCAACATGGTGGGCGGCCACGTGGTGCTGAAGGTCTTCGGCGGCTTCGTCGTCTCCCTGGGCGCGCTGGGCGCGCTGGGGATCGTCGGCGCCCTGGTCACGCTCAGCGGGACCGTGGCCATCACCGCCCTCGAGTTCATGGTCGCGTTTCTGCAGGCGTTCGTCTTCGCCGTGCTGGCCTGCGTCTATCTGAACGACGTCGTGAACCTGCATAGCCACTGATCACGACCGACTCCTCACCCCCGTTTCCCGACCCCATCGCTTAAACGGAGCACTCTCGATGGATCCCCTTGCTGCTAAATACGTCGGCGCTGGCCTGGCGATGTTGGGCATGATCGGCGCCGGTATCGGCCTCGGCACCATGTTCGGCCAATACCTCAACGGCGCCCTGCGCAACCCGTCGGCCTCGGCCGGCGAGCGTCCGATGCTCTTCCTGGGCATGGCGCTGACCGAAGCCCTCGGCATCTTCGCCTTCGTGGTCGCGCTGCTGATCCTGTTCGCCGCCTAAGGCGAGACTATCCGTGCGTGGGGGGGCGGGCTGTCGCACGGCCCGCCTTTCGCATGACCCGCCTTTCGGGTTCCTCGTCCACCGCACGGACCTGCGAAGACTCAACGGAGCGCCTTGATGGCCCAGACTTCACCAGAGCTAGAGCCGGGCGGCGCCCTCGTCGAAACCCCGCCGACCAGCCTGAGGCACGATCTGTACGAGGCCGAGGTGGCCGCCGAGCACAGCTCGTCGGGCCTGCCCCAGTTCGAGTTCGGCTACTGGCCGGGCCAGATCTTCTGGCTGCTGATCGTTTTCGTCATCCTCTACGTCATCCTGTCCAAGCTGTTCCTGCCCCGGGTGGGCGGCGCCATCGAGGCGCGGGCGGCGAAGATCGAGGGTGATCTGGCTGACGCCCGCGACGCCCGCGACGAGGCTGAGCGTCAGTCGGCCGAAGCTGCGGCCGAGCTGGCCCAGGCCCGCGCCCGCGCACAAAAGACCGCCGCCGAAGCCAAGGCCGCCGCCAAGGCCGAGGCTGACAGCCGCAACGCCGCCGAAGAAGCCAAGCTCAATGTCCGCCTGGCCGAGGCCGACGCGGCCATCGCGGCCGGTCGCGACCGGGCCATGGCCAATGTCCGCACCGTGGCGGCCGAAACCGCCGAGGCCATCGTCGAGAAGCTGAGCGGCCAGGCGCCGTCCCGCGCCGAGGTCGATGCGGCCATCGCGCGCAACGCGGCCTGAGGAGGTAAACGAGATGTCCTTTTTCGTGACCCCGGAATTCTGGGTTCTGGTCGCCGTCCTGATCTTCGTCGGGCTGCTGATCTATCTGAAGGTGCCTGCGGCCATGGCCAAGGCCCTGGACGCCCGCGCCGAGCGGATCCAGGCCGAGCTCGATGAGGCCCAGCGCCTGCGGGCCGAGGCCGAACGTCTGCTGACCGAGATCAAGGCTCAGCGGGAAGAGACCGAACGTCTGGCCGCCGACATGATGGCCCAGGCCAAGGAAGACTCCGAACGCATGCGCAAGGATGCGGCCGTGAAGCTGGAAGAGCAAATCGCCCGCCGCACCGAGATGGCCGAGCGCAAGATCGCCAGCGCCGAGGCTCAGGCCATGGCCGACGTGAAGGCCGCCGCCGCCGACATGGCCGCCGAGGCCGCCCGCAGCGTCCTCTCGGCCCGTCTGGCTGCGGCCACCACCGATCCGCTGGTGGACCGGGCGATCGGCCAGATGGCCGCTAAGCTACAATAGTCGAGGCTCTGCGCCGGCGTCGGAACAGACGCCGGCTGCGGACCGCCACCCGATAGCCCCGCGGGACAATCAGGCGCTCGGT